>DATJFC010000075.1:0-10264 GCA_035495995.1 Holophagaceae bacterium | reverse complement strand
TGCGCGAGGATCTGCGGATCATCTACGAGAACGGCCAGAACCTCCTGGCGATGATCAACCAGGTGCTGGACCTTTCGAAGTTCGAGGCCGGGAAGATGCAGGTGGAGCTGCGGGAGATGGATCCCATCCCGGTGCTGGAGGATGTGCGCGCGCTGGCCGCGGGGCTGGTGCAGGACCGGCCCATCCGGCTGAGCTACGATCGCCCGGCTTTCAGCGCGCGGGTGATGGGTGATCCGGACCGGCTCCGCCAGGTCTTCACGAACCTCGTGGGCAACGCGGTCAAGTTCACGGAAGAAGGGGAGGTCGCCATGGAAGCCGCGCTGGAGGACGGCCTCTTCAAGGTCCGGTTCCGCGACACGGGCATCGGCATGACGGAGGACGAGATCCAGCGCCTCTTCCAGCCCTTCCAGCAGGTGGATGGCAGCGTGACGCGCCGTTTCGGCGGCACCGGCCTGGGGCTGGCCATCAGCCGGCGCATCATGGAATTCATGCACGGGGCGATCCGGGTCGAGAGCGACAAGGGCAAGGGTTCCGTGTTCACGGTAGAGCTGCCGGCCCTGCCTTCCTCTGCCAGGATGGCCTGATGCACACACCGCCCCGGATCCTCTGCATCGAGGACAATCCCATGAACTGGCGCCTGGTGCAGCGCCTTCTCGGGCAGGGCGGGTACGAGTCCCACTGGGCCAGCGAAGGCCTCAAGGGCTACGACATGGCCCTCGAGCTGAAGCCCGAGCTGATCCTCCTGGACATCAATTTGCCGGGCCTGTCGGGATTCGAGATCGCCACAAAGCTGCGGAACGCGAAGGAGCTCGCCGGGGTCGTCATCGTGGCCCTCACCGCCAAGACCATGGCCGAGGACCGCGACACGGCCCTGGTGACGGGCTGCGACGGCTTCATCTCGAAACCCATCGACCCCTTCCGCTTCCTTGGCCAGGTGAAGGACTACCTGGAGGGGCGCCGGGACCGCATCGAAGAAGGCCGCGAAGGCGCGACCCTGAGGCAGTTCAGCCAGCAGGTGGTGGAGCACCTCGAGGACCAGCTGCGGGAGCTGCAGGAGAGCAACCGCAAGCTGCTGGAGGCCCAGGGCTCGCTGGAACTGCGCAACCGCCAGCTATCGGGCCTGCTGGACCTCAGCCAGGTCCTGCTCCCCATCCATGATCCGGAGGAGATCCTGCGCAAGGCCCTCGTCCGCGCCGTGGCGGAGCTGGGGCTCAAGCGCATCGCCTTCCTCCAGCTGCACGGGAGCGGGGGCCATCTGGAAGGCGTCTATCTCGACCAAGGCGTCGCGAAGGACATGCTGCCCGTGCCCGTGGACCACCCGCTCGTGAAGCGGCTCCTGGACGCGGGTCCCGGCGGCGCGCCAAAACCGGACGCCTTGGGGCGCGGGGCCGCCTACGAGGAGGGGCTCGACCTGGGCTTCTGGGACCTGCGCGACTCGGCCGGCCTCGTCCCGCTCTGGAGCCGCACCGACCCGGGCCAGCTCTGGGGTTTCATGCCCTTCTCCCGCGGCCCCGGCGATCCGATCCTGCCCTTCGAGGGCGAGCTCATGGCCCTCTATGGCGGCCTGCTCCGGACGAGCCTCGAGAACGCCGCGCTCATCAGCCATCTCAACGAAAGCTCCAGGGCCCTTGGCGAGAGCTTCGAGCGTCTCGAGACCGCCTACCTGGATTTGCAGAACGCCCAGAAGGCGCTCGGGTCCACCGAGCGGAAGGTGCTGCTGGGCGACCTCTTCCTCAAGATCGCCCAGCGGCTGGAATCGCCCGTCCAGGGCATCCGGCAGCAGCTCCAGTCGCTGGAGGCCCAGCTTCCGTCGGCGGGCGTCATCACCTCCGGAAGGGATGCCGCGATGCGGAGCATCGACGCCATCCACGCCTCCGTGGGGCAGATGGACCACCTCATGCGGTCCATGCTGCGCCGCGCGGGGCAGGCCCAGACCAGCCCGCCGGAGTGGATCGACCTCCACGACCTCATCTACCAGGAGCTGGAGCTGCTCCACGCGGAAGGCACCTTGCCGGAGGGCACGCGCCTGAAACTGGAGCTGGGCGCCCACCACACCCGCGCCTACGGGGTCTACAGCGATTTCGCCGAAGCCTTCGGCTACTTCGTCGCCCATGCGGTGGCGGACGGGGCCAGTCCCTGGCTGGGCGTGCGCACGGCGGATGGGGACCGCGCCTTGGAGCTGGAGATCACCGATGGAGGCGGGGTGATCCCGCAGGATCTCGCCCTCGAAGCCTTCCAGCCCTTTTCGGCGATCCGGGACGCGGCCTCGGGACGGCGCCCCGGCGCGGGCCTGCCCTCGGCGGGCCAGCATCTCGCGGCCTACGGGGCCCAGCTCAGCCTGGAAGAGGTGGAAGGCGGATCGCGGATCCGCGTGGTCCTTCCCAGGGAAGACGAGGCGCGGGGCGGATCGCTGTCTTAGCGCGTCACGACCTTCTCGATCCGCTTCTCGTAAGCGCCGCACACCACGAGCCGCTGCACATAGACGCCCGGGGTGTGGATCTGGTCCGGGTCCAGCTCCCCGACCTCCACGATCTCCTCCACTTCGGCGATGCAGACTTTGCCGCAGGTGGCCGCCATGGGATTGAAGTTCCGCGCGGTCTTGCGGTAGACGAGGTTGCCCAGGCGGTCCGCCTTCCAGGCCTTCACGAGCGAGAAGTCGGCGCGGATGCCTTGCTCCAGCACGCACTCCTTCCCGTCCAGGACGCGCGTTTCCTTGCCTTCCGCGACCTTGGTGCCGGCACCGGTGGGCGTGAAGAAGGCGGGAATGCCCGCGCCGCCCGCGCGCATGCGCTCCGCCAGCGTGCCCTGGGGCGCGAACTCCAGCTCCAGCTCGCCCGCGAGGAATTGGCGCTCGAACTCGGCGTTCTCGCCGACATAGGAGCTGACCATCTTCCGGATCTGCCGGTTCCGGAGCAGGAGGCCCAGGCCGAAGTCGTCCACGCCGGCGTTGTTCGAGTAGCAGATGAGGCCCTTCACGCCGCGGCGCACGAGGGCCGCGATGAGGTGCTCGGGGATGCCGCAGAGCCCGAAGCCGCCCACGGCCAGGTGCGCGCCGTCGAAGATGTCCTGGACGGCTTCGTCCGCACTGCTCACACGCTTGTCGATCATGGGGCACTCCGGGGAAGCCAGTGTGCCATGCGAGACTGGACCCATGAAGCCCGCGGTGTTCCTGGACAGGGACGGCACCCTGAACGAGGAGGTCGGCTACCTCAGCCGGCCCGAGGACCTGCGCCTGCTGCCGGGCGCGGCGGCGGCCGTGGCGCGGCTCAACGCCCGCGGCATCCCCGTCATCGTCGTCACCAACCAGAGCGGCATCGGCCGCGGCTACTACGGCTGGCAGGACTTCGAAGCCGTCATGGGCCGCATGGGCGAGCTGCTGGAGCAGGAGAACGCGCGGTTCGACGCGGTCTACGCGGCTCCCCACCACGAGCAGGGCGAAGGCGGCTACGCCGTCGCCGACCATCCGGACCGGAAGCCGAATCCGGGCATGCTCCAGCGCGCCGCGGAAGAGCACGGCCTGGACCTCGCGCGGTCCTGGATGATCGGCGACAAGGCCATCGATGTGGAGGCGGGCCGCCGCGCCGGATGCCGCACCTGCCTGGTCCGCACGGGATACGGCCAGGACGAGGAAGGTGAAGGCGCCGACCTCGTGGCTCAGGATCTGGCCGAGGCCGTCGGCCGCATCCTGGCGATGTGGCCTTGAAGCCGCTCGTCGAGAAGGTCGGCCTTGTCGAAGGCCGCCTCGTCCAGCGTTACAAGCGATTCCTCGCCGATGTGGAACTGGCGGACGGCTCCGTCGTCACCGCCCACTGCACGAACACCGGCTCCATGAAGTCCTGCTGGGAGCCCGGTGACCGCGTGCTGCTGGAACGGGCCTCCAACCCGGACCGGAAACTGAAGTTCACCTGGCTCGCCTGCGAGCGGCCCGGCGGCTGGGTGGGCGTCGAGACGGGCATGCCGAACCGCGTGGTGGCCGAAGCCGCGCGGCGCGACGCGATCCCCGGCCTGCCGGGCCTGGCGCGAGTCCGCACCGAAGTGAAATACGGCGCCGAGAACAGCCGCATCGATGTGCTGGCGCGGGACGCGGAAGGCCGCCAGGTCTTCATCGAGGTGAAGAACACGACGCTCAAGGAAGGCCGCTTCGCGCTGTTCCCGGATGCGGTGAGCGAGCGCGGCACCAAGCATCTGCGCGAGCTGCGGGCCATGGTCCGAGAAGGGCACCGCGCCGCCATCGCCTTCTTCATCCACCGCACGGACGTGGAGGCCTTCGACGCCGCGAGGGAGATCGATCCGGCCTACGCCGCCGAACTGGATCGCGCCGACGCGGACGGAGTGCTCGTGCTGCCCCTGGGCGTCCTCATGGAAGCGAGGCAGGGCGCGGGGGGCTGGAGCCTCTCGTGGGCGCTGCCGGGGCTGCTGCCGTGGGAAAGACGGCCAGGGCCTTGAGCCAGGGCCTTACTGGACGATGCCGAAGACGCGGGTGAGCCGCCGGCCATTCCGCAGGACATCCAGCGCGACGATCTGGCCGGGGCCGCCGCCCGGCCATCCCGCCTGGAAGTTGAGCAGGGCCCCTTCCGCGCTGAAGGACTGGGAGAAGACAGGCACCCGCTTCCCCTGCAGGGCGGCGCCCGACAAGTCGCAGTCCATGCTGAGCATCTGGCCGCTGGACCGGGGGAAGATCCAAACGGCGAGTTCGGCGGAATCCTTGTACTTGTAGGCCGGGATGAGGCCCACCGTGCAGTTGAGGTAGGTGGGAGCGGAGCCGGAGGCCGCCACGACGCTCGCTTCCGCGAATTGGCTGCCGGGCTTGCCCTCGGTGGAAGGCTTGCCGCAACCCAGGATCAACAGAGCACAGAGAACCGGCATGAGGGGGCGCATGCCGAGAGTTTAGCGCTCCGGTCCCGCGGGGGAAGGCTTTATCCTGATCCTTCACGGAGACCCGCATGGCTGACCTGAAGAAGACCCCGCTGAACGCAGCCCATCGCGCCCTGGGCGCCAAGATGGTGGACTTCGGCGGCTGGGACATGCCGGTGCAGTACCCGGCCGGCATCATCGCCGAGCATCAGGCCGTGCGCGGGCAGGCGGGCCTCTTCGATGTGAGCCACATGGGCGAGTTCCGGGTGAAGGGGCCGGACGCGCTCCGTTTCCTCGACTGGCTCACGCCCAACGCCGTCTCGAAGCTCGTGGACGGGCAGATCCACTACACGGGCTTTCTCACCGAGCGCGGCACCTTCGTGGACGACCTCCTTATCTACCGCGAGGCGGGCGACGACTTCCTGCTGGTGGTGAACGCCGGGAACATCGACAAGGACTTCGCGTGGGTGGAGGACAAGGCCAAAGGCTTCGAGGTGGCCGTCACCAACGAGAGCGACGCGACGGGGCAGGTGGCGCTCCAGGGCCCGGACGCCGAGGCGATCCTCCAGGGCCTCACCGACCTGGAGCTGGCTGGCATCGGCTACTACTTCTTCAAGCGCGGCCAGGTCGCGGGCATTCCCTGCCTCGTGAGCCGCACGGGCTACACGGGCGAGGACGGCTTCGAGATCTACTGCGCCGCGAAGGATTCCGAGGCCATCTGGAACGCCGTGCTGGCCGCGGGCCAGGGCAAGGGCCTCGTGCCCGCGGGATTGGGCTGCCGCAACACGCTGCGCCTCGAATCGAAGATGGCCCTCTACGGCCACGAGATCAGCGACGAGATCCACGCGCTGGAGGCGGGCCTGGGGTGGATCGTGAAGCTGGACAAGGGCGACTTCCTGGGCCGCGAAGCGCTCCAGAAGGCGAAGGACGCGGGGCTGCCGCGCAAAGTCGTGGGCTTCCGCACGCTGGAGAAGCGCGACATCGCGCGCGACGGCATGCCCGTCGTGAAGGATGGGGCGCAGGTGGGCTTCGTCACCAGCGGCGCGCCTTCTCCCACGCTGGGCCAGAACATCGGCCTCGCCATGGTGCCCGCCGGGGACGCCAAGGTGGGCAGCCGCATCTTCATCGAGATCCGCGGCAAGGCCGCGGAGGCGGAAGTCATCCCGACGCCCTTCTACAAGCGCAAGTAAACCGGGCTGGAGGCTGTAGGCTGGAGGTTGGAGCCGCCAGCCAGCAACTCCGGTCCCCAGCCTCCGGCCCCCGGCCTTTTTTGGAGCCCCCATGTATCCTGCCGAACTCAAGTACACCAAGGACCACGAGTGGGTGAAGGACCTCGGCGACGGCACGGCCCTCGTCGGCATCACGCATTTCGCGCAGGACGCGCTGGGCGATGTCGTGTTCGTGCAGCTGCCCGAAGCCGGTTCTTCGCACGCGCAGCACGACGAGTTCGGCACGGTGGAATCCGTGAAGACCGTCTCCGAGCTGTTCATGCCCATGGCGTGCGAGGTGATCGAGGCCAACGGCGAGCTCGAGGCCCATCCCGAGTTCGTCAACGAGGACCCCTACGGCAAGGGCTGGATGCTGAAGGTGAAGGTCTCCGGAGCGCTGCCCGCGGATCTGCTCGACGCGAAGGGCTATGAAGCCCTGGTGAGCGCTGAAAGCCACTAGCGCGAGCCCCATGCCATTGACCCGGCTCGCGACCCTCCTCTGCTGGGGCGCGGCGGCCCTGACCGCCCAGGTTCCGCCTCCCAAGCCGCCTCCCGCCGCGCCTCCGGCGTCCGTCCAACAACCCGCTCCTCAGCAACCGGCCTTGACGGACGAGGAGCGGGTCGCCCGGCTGCGTTCCCTCGTGGAGCAGGCCGAGAAGGCCCTGAACGCGGAGGATGAGGACACGGCCGCCGCCCGCGCCGACGAGGCGGAAGTGCTCGTCGCGGACTGGGACCAGCTCCTCATCCAGCGCCTCGATGTCCAGATCCTGCTCGAGCGGCTCAAAGGCGTGCAGAGCCAGGTGTCCGAGGAGGCGCCGGAAGCGGGCGCCGGGCAGGGGCAGGCTCCTGAACCCGAGGCGGGCCTGAAGGAAGGCGGACAGGTCGCGATCCTGAAGGGCTCGGACCTCAGCAGCGAAGCCGCGAAAGTCCAGGCGGCGGAGCAGGGCGCCACCTACGACTTCCCCATCGACCTCAACGACAAGGTTCTGACCTGGGTGCGCCTCTTCACCACGGACAGGCGCGGCTACATGGAGCGCACCCTCGAGCGCGGCTCCGCCTATTTCCCGATGATCCGGCAGGTCTTCGCCGAAGAGGGCGTCCCCCAGGACCTCGCCTACCTCGGCGTCGTCGAGTCCGGGTACATCAACCAGGCGAAGAGCTACGCCCGCGCCGTCGGCATGTGGCAGTTCATGCCCTCCACGGGCCGCCTCTTCGGCCTCAAGATCGACCGCTGGATGGACGAGCGCCGCGATCCGGTGAAGGCCACCCACGCCGCGGCCCGCTACCTGCGCCGCCTCTACGAGACGAGCGGGGACTGGTACCTGGCCCTGGTGGGCTACAACGCCGGGCCGCTCACCACGCAGAACGCCGAGACCCGGCTCGGCACTTCCAATTTCTGGGACATGTACCGCTCGCCCTACCTGCGGAACCAGACGAAGAACTACGTGCCCGAGATGTGCGCGGCCGTCCTCATCGCGCGGAACGCGGAAAGCTACGGGTTCAAGGCCAGCTCGGAGACGCCGTTCGTCTATGAGACCGTGCAGGTGGGCCGCATGACGCCCTTGCGCGTCATCGCCCGCGCGGCCGGAGTCACGGAGGCCGAGATCAAGGATCTGAACCCGCAGCTGCTGCGGGGCTCCACGCCTCCAGGCTCCTACGAGGTCCGCGTCCCCGTGGGCAAGGCCCTCGAGGCCCAGCGCCGCCTCGCGGGGCAGGGCCCTTCCCAGCGGGAGGACTTCAAGACCTACAAGGTCCGCCGGGGCGACACGCTCGCGAAGGTGGCGAGGCGTTTCGGCGTCGACCCCCAGGACCTGCTGGATGCGAACCACCTCAGCGCCTCGTCCTTCGTGCCCGGGAAGCGCCTCGTCATTCCGCCGCCCTCCGCGCCGGAAGCGAAGCCGGCCGCCCTTCCCCCGCCCGAGAAACCGGCGCTTCCGGCCAAGCCGCTGGAGGACCTCCCCGCCGTCCCAGGCGCGGCCCTCCCGGACCCCGCGCCGCCGGCCGCGTCCACTTACACCGCGCGGCCTGGCGACACCCTCGCCAAGATCGCGCGGGCCAGAGGCCTTTCGTTCGCGGAGCTGGTGCGGCTCAATCCCGGAGCCGCCAAGCACCTCGCGGTCGGGGACGCGGTCGCGCTTCCCGGCGGCCCGGCCGCGGCGCCGGCGATTCCGGCCTTCCATGTCGCGCATCGCGGAGAGACGCTTTCATCCATCGCGGAGAGCTACGGGCTCAGCGTGGCGGACCTCAAGCGCTGGAACCGGTTGCGCTCAGGCCGCGTGCGCGCGGGCCAGCGGCTGCGGCTGTCGCCCCGGTGATTTTTTGGGCTTGATGGCCCCACTCCGCCGTGGCATTCTTGATGTTCCCGATGGGGCTTTAGCTCAGCTGGGAGAGCGCTTCCATGGCATGGAAGAGGTCATCGGTTCGATCCCGATAAGCTCCACCAAACAAGGGCCGCCGCGAGGCGGCCCTTCGACTATGCGGACCCCCTGATGCTCGCCTCCCTCAACCATGTCTCGCTGCGATTCGGCCCCCACGAGATCCTGAAGGATGTCACCTGGGCGCTGGACGAAGGCGAGGTCTGGGGCCTCATCGGCCGCAACGGCGCGGGCAAGACGACGGTCTTCAAGATGCTCCTCGGCGCATTGGAGCCCGATTCCGGCACCGTGGTGCGGCCCACGAAGGAGCGCGGCATCCGGCTCGGCCATTACGCCCAGGACCTGAAGCCGGAGACCGGCGGCACGGTGCTCGAGGAGACGCTGGCGGCCTTCGGCGACATCGAGAAGATGCAGCACGAGATGCGCGAGCTGGAGCACCGCATGGCGGAGCCGGGCGCGGATCTTGACGCGGTGATGGACCGCTACCAGAAGGTGACGGAGGCCTTCGAGCGCCTCGACGGCTTCAGCATCCGCGCACGCGCCGAAAGCATCCTGCAGGCGCTGGGCTTCGCGCAGGCGCAGTTCGAGCACCCCGTCGAGGCCTTGTCGGGCGGCCAGAAGAGCCGGGTCATGCTCGCCAAGGCGATCCTGCAAGGCGAAGACCTGCTGCTGCTGGACGAGCCCACGAACCACCTGGACCTGCCTTCGCTGCGCTGGCTGGAAGGCTTCCTGCTGGACACGGACGCCACCGTCGTCGTCATCAGCCACGACCGCTACTTCCTGGACCGCACGGCCACCAGCATCCTCGAAGTCGAGCTGGGCCGCTCCCGCGTCTACGAAGGCAACTACTCGGCCTTCATGGAGAAGAAGGAAGCGGAGCTGGAGGCCGCGGAGCGCGCCTACCAGAACCAGCAGGCCTACATCGCGAAGCAGGAAGACTACATCCGCCGCAACATCGCGGGCCAGGACACCAAGCAGGCGCGGGGGCGGCGCACGCACTTAAGCAAGCTCCAGCGCCTGGAGAAGCCCCTCAAGGACCGCCGCAAGGTGAAGTTCAGTTTCCCCGAGACGCAGCGCGGCGGCGATGTGGCGCTGGTGCTTGAGCAGGTGGAGATCGGCTGGGGGACGACGCGGCTCTGGGGCCCGATGGAGCAGCTCCAGGTGAAGCGGGGCCAGAAGCTCGGCGTGGTGGGCCTCAACGGCACGGGCAAGTCCACGCTGCTGAAGGCCGTCGCGGGCGAGATCCCCTTCCTCGCGGGCCGCTGCCGCCTGGGCTCCCAGGTGAAGCTCGGCTACTTCGATCAGCACCACAGGAACCTCGACGCCCGCAACACCGTCTTCCAGCAGATCCACGCGGTGAATCCGCAAGCGATGAAGCAGGATGTGCTGGGCTTCCTCGCCAAGTTCCAGTTCCGGGGCGACGATGTGGACAAGCCCGTCACCGCGCTCTCCGGCGGCGAGCGCGGCCGGCTCAGCATCGCGACCCTCATCCGCCAGGGCGTGAACCTGCTGATGATGGACGAGCCCACCAACCATATGGACATCCCCAGCATGGAGGCGGTGGAGGACGCCATCATCGCCTTCCCCGGCGCGGTGGTGCTCGTCACCCACGACCGCTACCTGCTGGGCCGCGTCTGCGACAGCCTCATGCGCATCCACGAAGGCCAGGCGGAGCTGCGGGAGGGCGGCTACGAGGACCATCAGGCCTGGGTGGACCTGGACATCTCCGCCGATGAGCGGGATGAGCAGCCCGAACCGGAAAAGCCCCGGAAGCCCGGACCCGAGCCCCGCCAGCCCGAAGCCGGCGGCCGGAAGCCGGAGGCCATC
>DATJFC010000074.1:0-2357 GCA_035495995.1 Holophagaceae bacterium | reverse complement strand
CGACGACGCCGAATCCCTGGCCTTCCGCGCCTGGCTTGAAGAGAAGCTCGGCAAGGAGGTCGTCCCGGCATTCGATTCGCCCACCTTCATCGGCAACCGCATCGGCATCCACGGCATCATGTGCGCCTTGCACCTGGCCCTGGCGGAGAAGATCCCCTTCGAGGTCATCGACTCCGTCATGGGCGACGCCGCGGCCCGGGCCAAGAGCGCCCTCTTCCGCACCGCGGACCTGGCGGGCGTGGACATCATGGCGGCCACCGCCAAGAACGTGTACGAGCTCTGCCCCAATGACGAGGAGCGGGACACCTTCAAGTTCCCGCCCATCCTGGACTGGATGCTTCAGAACAAGATCCTGGGCAACAAGACCAAGGGCGGCTTCTTCAAGAAGGACAAGGGGCCGGACGGCAAGAAGGTCTTCCTGCGCCTGGACCCGGACACGAAGACCTATGTGCCCCAGGTCAAGAAGGACTGGCCGATCCTGAAGGAGCTCAAGGGCGTGGATGACCCCGCCGAGCGCGTGAAGCAGCTGCTCACGAGCGACTCCGAGGCCGGCCGCCTGGCCTGGCGCTGCACGGCGCCCAACATGACCTACGCCGTGAACCGCCTGGGCGAAGTGACCGACCTGCCGCGCAATGTGGACGCCGCCATCAAGAACGGCTTCGCCTTCGAGCTCGGCCCCTTCGAGCTGTGGGACACGCTCGGCGTCGAGCGCGTCGTCGCGCGCATGCGCTACGAAGAGCGCCCCGTGCCCGCGCTGGTGGAGCGCATGCTCAGCAACGGTGTGATGAGCTTCTACAAATGGGAATTCGGCGTGCCGACTGCCCAGCTCAATCCCAAGACGCTCAGCTACGAGCCCATCGCGGAAGACGCGCGCGTCATCATTCTCAAACGCGAGGAGGGCCGCGGCAAGGTCGTCGCGCAGAACGGCTCCGCCAGCCTCATCGACCTCGGCGACGGCGTGGCCTGCCTGGAATTCCACTCCAAGATGAACGCCCTCGACGACGGCATCGTGATGATGCTGGAGGACGCCATCCAGAAACACATCCCCGGCAAGTTCAAGGGCCTCGTCCTCGGCAACCAGGGCAAGCTCTTCAGCGCGGGCGCCAACCTCGCCTTCGTCCTGAACGCCGCCCGCGAGAAGAAGTTCGACCTCATTGAGGAGGCTTCGCGGCGCCTGCAGTACGCGGCGCGGATGCTCACCTACGCGCCGTTCCCCACCGTGGCCGCGCCCTTCCAGATGGCGCTGGGCGGCGGCTGCGAGCTCACCCTTGCCTGCCAGCGCGCCGTGGGCCACGCGGAGCTCTACATGGGCCTCGTGGAAGTGGGTGTGGGCGTCATCCCCGCCGGCGGCGGCTGCCTCCAGATGCTGCTGCGCCTGGAAGAGGCCATGGAGGCAAAGGGCGAGAAGGGCCCCATGCCCAAGGTGAAGACGGCCTTCCAGCTCATCGGCACGGCGAACGTGAACACGAGCTTCGACGAGTGCGTGGCCAACGGCTACCTGCGCCGCACGGACCGCCGCGTCATGAACAGCGCCTTCCTGCTGCACGAGGCGAAGGCCGAAGCGCTCAAGATGGCCGCGGCCTTCGAGCCCCGCAAAGAGCGCGTCCTCAAGCTGCCGGGCCTCGGCGGCGTGGCGGCCCTCGACCTGGCCGTGAAGGACTTCCAGCTCCAGGGCATGGCCAGCGAGCACGACGCCGTCATCATGCACGAGCTGGCCTTCGTGCTCTGCGGCGGCGATGTGAGCCTGGTCCAGGAGAACACCGAGGAGCGCATCCTCGAACTGGAGCGCCAGGCCTTCGCCCGCCTCTGTGGCTACGAGAAGACCCAGGCCCGCATGGAGAGCATCCTCACCAAGGGCAAGCCGCTGCGGAACTGATGAATCCGCAGATGACGCCGATGGCCCCGCTCCAATCCCGTCAAGGGATGGGGAGTGTCTTCACCCGTGTCACGGTGGTTCCATCCAGGCCTGCCATGCTTCCGTAGCGGAGGCGGATGCCGCCTTTCAGGGGGGTCATCCGCAGCATGCCTTCATCCGCGCATCGATAGATGCTGTCCTCGAAATGGCCCAGCAGGGAAGGGCTCTCGGCATCCGCGCCGGGGGCCTCAACCCGGACATGCAGCACGCTCCAGCAAGAGGTGCACCAGGGCGGCGTGGATGCGATCACGACCTTCGGCCCGTCGAGCAGAAGCGTTTGCACATGCTCCCGCGCGCCGAGGGGATCCGCTTCGCTCCTGGTTTCGTGCAGATCGAGCAGCACGAGCTTCCACTGTCCGGCCGCTTCCTTGAAGAGCGCGAGGAAGAGATGGGTCCCGCAGGGCACGGGGGCCTCCAATCCGGCGAGGATCCACGCGCCCCG
>DATJFC010000073.1:0-5398 GCA_035495995.1 Holophagaceae bacterium | reverse complement strand
CATGGCAGAACCCCTCTGACCCAAGGCTACACTGGGCCCATGGCCGCGCGTCCCTTCCGCCTCAGCATCATCGACTACCTGAACGCGGCGCCGCTGAACCACGGCTTCAAGCACGGGCTGGGCTGGGAGCACTTCCACCTCAAGTTCCACTACCCGAGCGTCTGCGCGGACCGGCTGCGGGAGGGCGAGGTGGACGCGGGGCTCATCAGCTCCATCGAGTACCTGCGCATCCCGGACCTCAGCATCGTGCCGGGGCTCTGCATCGCCTCGCCGAAGCGCGTGCGCAGCGTCGTGATCCTTTCCAAGGTGCCGCCGGAGGAAATCAAGTCCCTCGCGCTGGACACCAGCTCGCGCACCTCCGTCGTGCTGGGCCAGCTCCTGCTGCGGGAGCGCTACGGCGCGAGCCCTTCCGTGACGGACATGGCTCCGGACCTCGCCGCCATGCTGGCCACCCACGACGCGGCGCTCATGATCGGCGACGGCGCCATGCGCGCGACGAAGGAGGGCCTCTTCGTCCTGGACCTCGCCGAGGAATGGCACGCCTGGACGGGCCTGCCCTTCGTCTTCGCGCTCTGGTGCGTGCGGAACGACGCGCCCGAAGTGCCCGCCCCCGGCGGGGTCGCGCCCTTCTTCCACAAGAGCTACGAAATGGGCCGCGCGGCCCTCAACCAGATCGTGGACGAGGCCCGCCGCAGCATCGGCTGGACCCGCCTCGAGCTGGAGGAATACCTCACCGTGAACCTCAGCCACACCCTCGGCGAGGCCGAGCGCCAGAGCCTGGCCCTCTTCTACGAGAAGGCCATCCGCCACGGCTTCGCCCCGGAGGCGAGGGAGTTGAAGTTCTTATGAAATGCGACCACGCGGAGTAAAGCGGAGGAGCGGAGGGCCGCTGAGGGGAAGGCCTTTCTCCGCTGCCCTCCGCCGCTCCGCGGCCCTCCGCGTGGTATTTTTTGGGATCCTGAGGTGGTGCCTCCCATGTCCGATCTGACCCAGCTCTTCCGCGACCACCTCGCCAAGCGCCAGTCCGACGCTGAGGAATCCCTCGCGCGGACGGGCTTCTCGGCCCTCGTCATCAGCAGCGGCGCGCCCCACACCTACTTCGCGGATGACCAGGACGCCCCCTTCCACGCGGTGCCGCACTTCGCGCACTGGTGCCCCATGGCCGGACCGCACCATGTGATCGTCGCCCGGCCCGGCAGGAAGCCCCTGCTGGTGCGCTACGCGCCGGAAGACTTCTGGTACGAGCAGGCGCCCCTGGACCAGCTCTGGGGCGGCACGCCCTTCTGGGCCGAGGGCTTCGAGCTGGTGGAGGCCGGCAGCCTCGACGCCGTGTGGCAGGCCGTGGGCGCCCTGCCCGGCGGCGCCTACATCGGCAGCGAGACGGAGCGCGCGGAAGCCGCGGGCCTCGCCGCGAACCCCGACAAGCTCACCAAACACCTCGACTGGCTCCGCAGCACGAAGACGCCCTACGAGATCGCCTGCCTCGAAGAGGCCACGCGCCTCGGCGCCATGGGGCACAAGGCCGCGAAGGAGGCCTTCCTCTCGGGCGCCTCGGAGCTGGAGATCCACCAGGCCTTCGTGCGCGCCGTGGGCGCCGTGGATTCGGACCTGCCCTATGGCACCATCGTCGCCCTCAACGAGAAGGGCGCGATCCTGCACTACGAAGGCAAACGGCCCCATGTGCGCAAGGGCGCGACGCTGCTGCTGGACGCCGGCGCCAAGCATCTGGGCTACGGCTCCGACATCACGCGCACCCACGCCGCGCCCCACTGCGACGAGCGCTTCACGGCGCTCATCCATGGCATGGAGAAGCTGCAGCTTGGCCTCTGCGCCGCCGTGAAGCCCGGCCTCCACTACGGCGACTTCCACCAGAGCGCCCACCACCGCGTGGCGGAGCTGCTCAAGGAGAACGGCATCCTCAAAGGCAGCGCGGAAGAGGCCGTGGCGAAGGGCTGGTCGCGGCCCTTCTTCCCCCACGGCCTCGGCCACCACCTGGGCATCCAGGTCCACGATGTGGCCGGCAAGCAGGTCGGCCCCGATGGCGAATACGCCGCGCCCCCGCCGGAACATCCCTTCCTCCGCACCACCCGCGTCATCGAAGAGGGCCAGGTCTTCACCGTGGAGCCCGGCCTCTACTTCATCCCCATGCTGCTCAAGCCCCTGCGCGCGGACGGCGCGGGAGCCGCGTTCGACTGGAAGCTCATCGACGAACTGACCCCCTTCGGCGGCATCCGCATCGAGGACAACCTCGTCGTGACCGCGACGGGTTCGCGCAACCTCACGCGGGAGAAATTGCCGCACTGAGGCGACTGAGAATCCGAGCGAGAATCGCGCTTCGCCCAAGCCTCGTTTTGCGATATACAGGGTGGATTCCCGGAGGCTCCATGCGTCGCGCCCTGCTTCTGTCCGTCCTGGCCATGGGGCCGGTCCCTGCCCTCCTCGCCCAGGAAGGCGCGGCTCCGCTGTCCATCGACTCGCTCTTCAACCCGGCGAAGAAGGTGGACTACACCAGCTTCCCGAAGGCGCGGCTGTCCTGGGCTTCGGACGGGTCGCTCATCGCGGTGGAGCACGACAAGAACGGCGTGGCCTTCTTGAAGGTGGACCCGAAGACCTGGAAGAAGACCCCGCTCTTCGACGCGGACAAGCTGAAAGGCGCCCTGGTGGCCGCGGGCGCGGACGAGAAGGAATCGCTGGCGGCGCTGGGCTCGGGGCAGCTCCGCTGGAACGCGCCGCGGACGGCCTTCGTCCTCAGCGTGGCCGACGACCTCTACCTCGTGGACCTCGCCCAGGTGCGGGCGAAGCGGCTCACGGACGCGCCGGGCGAGGAGATCGAGCCCACTTTCAGCCCTGACGGCGCCAAGGTCGCCTTCCTGCGCGGCAGCGACCTCTACGCGGTATCGACGGCCGACGCCAAGGAGACGCGCCTCACCACCGGCGGCGACGCGACGCACCTCAACGGCCGCCTGGACTGGGTCTACCAGGAGGAGGTCTACGGCCGCGGCGACTTCAAGGCCTTCTGGTGGGCGCCGGACTCCAGCAAGCTCGCCTACCTGAGCCTCGACGAGACGAAGGTGCCCGTCTACACGCTGCCCGACGACCGCGCCTTCGAGCAGAAGCTGCTCCAGGCCCGCTATCCCAAGGCCGGCGATCCGAACCCCATCGCGCGACTGGGCGTCGTGGACCTCCAGGGCCGCACGACCTGGACCAACGATCCCTACAACGGCGCGGAGTCCCTCATCGTGCGCGTGGACTGGACGCCCCAAGGCAAGCTCATGGCCGCCTGGATGAACCGCGTCCAGACCTGGCTGGACCTGCGCGCCTACGAGGGCGCCGATTCCTCCGTCCTCATCCACGAGCAGACCAAGGCCTGGGTGGACACGGAGCATGTGGCGATGCCCACCTTCCTGCCGGACGGCGGATTCCTCTGGCAGTCGGACCGCACGGGCCACCACCACATCTACCGCTACGGCCAGGACGGCCATCTGCTCGGCGCCGTCACCAGCGGGGACTGGGATGTGCGCGAGCTGTTCGGCGTGGACGACAAGGCCAGGCACCTCTACTTCGCCGCGGATGCCCGCAGCCCCATCAGCGTGGACGCCTACCGCGCTGATCTCGGCGCCGCGCCTGACGCGGGCATGGAGCTGCTGACGGGCCGCGAAGGCTCGCACCGCGTGACCTTCGACCCCAAGTTCCGCTACTTCCTCGACGGCTGGAGCGACATCCGCACGCCGGCCCAGCTGAGCCTGCTGGACGCCGACGGCCATACGCTCCGCCTCATCGACGATAACCCGCCGAGCGCGGCCTGGAAGGCGCAGAAGCTCGGCGAGGTCAGCTTCCAGACCGTGGAGACCCGCGACGGCTTCCCCATGGAGACCATGCTCATCAGGCCCGTGGGCTTCGATCCCCACAAGAAGTACCCGGTCTACGAGCACCTCTACGGCGGCCCGGCCGCGCCCCAGGTGGTGAACGGCTGGAGCCGCGAGATGCCCTGGTTCCAGTTCCTCGCCCAGCAGGGCTACCTGGTGTGGGTCTGCGACAACCGCAGCGCCTCGGCCAAGGGCATCGCCTCCGCCTACGGCATCTTCCACAACTTCGGCGCCCAGGAGCTGCAGGACCATCTCGACGGCCTGAAATGGCTCGGCGCCCAGGGCTACGCGGACCTGGACCGGGTCTGCATGGAGGGCTGGAGCTACGGCGGCTTCATGACGAGCTACAGCCTCACCCACTCCACCGCCTACAAGCTGGGCATCGTGGGCGCGCCCGTCACGGACTGGCATCTCTACGACAGCATCTACACCGAGCGCTACATGGACACGCCCCAGGCGAACCCCGAGGGCTACAAGACCAGCTCCGTGGACCTGGCCGCCAAGGACCTGCACGGCAAGATGCTGATCATGCACGGCACCAGCGACGACAATGTCCACCCCGCGAACACCATCCAGCTCATCCAGGCCCTGCAGAACGCCGGCAAGGATTACCAGCTCCAGCTCTTTCCCGGCTCGGACCACGGCAGCGCCTTCGGCAAGCCCATGCAGCTCTGGTCCATCTACCGCGCCCGCTGGGACTTCATCAAAGAGAACCTCTAGGGCCGCCTGAAAGACTGCTCCATACTGGATTTTTGCCAGGATTCTTATGCCCTTCGCTTTACTACAGACGGCCTCTGCCTCCGGCTACGGGTGGATCCTGCCCGTGCTCCTCTTCGTCGCCGTGCTCGCCGCGACCCTGGCGCCCACCTTCATCGAGATGCGCAAGCACCACCCGGACGGGCTCCGCGTGCTGTTCTTCGTCGAGATGTGGGAGCGGTTCAGCTACTACGGGATGCGGGCGCTGCTCCTGCTCTACATGACGGCAGACGCGGCCCACGGCGGCCTGGGCTGGCCGCTGGCGAAGGCCTCGGTCATCTACGGCACCTACACCATGAGCGTCTACGCCTTCGGCCTGCCCGGCGGCTGGATCGCCGACCGGTTCATCGGCTACCGCAAGGCGGTCTTCATCGGCGGCCTCTTCATCGCCCTCGGCCAGTTCGCGCTCGCCTTCACCGCGGTGCCCATGTTCTTCGCCGGGCTCCTGCTCATCATCATCGGCACGGGCCTGCTCAAGACCAACAGCACGACGCTCGTCGGCCAGCTCTACCCCAAGGACGACCCGCGCCGGGACGGCGGCTTCTCCATCTACTATGTCGGCATCAACCTGGGCGCCTTCATCTCGCCGCTCATCTGCGGCTGGCTGGCCCAGGATCCGGCCTTCATGGCGATCCTCGGGAAGATGCACCTCGCCACGAACTCCGGCTGGCACTGGGGCTTCGCCACCGGCGGCGTGGCCATGATCGCGGGCCTCATCCAGTACGCGATGCAGCAGGACAAGCTGGGCAACGCGGACTTCGAATCGGTGGAACAGG
>DATJFC010000072.1:0-4868 GCA_035495995.1 Holophagaceae bacterium | reverse complement strand
CTGCCTGGGCGAGGCGGACGGCGAGATCGTCACCTGGGAAGAAGGGCTCGAGGCCATGCGGGTGGCGGACCTGGTGCAGAAGGCCGTCGCCGCGAGCCTCGCGGAACTGGGGAGGGCCTGATGTCCGGACGCCTCGTCTAT
The DNA here is from genome assembly GCA_035495995.1 of Holophagaceae bacterium. GTDB lineage: Bacteria > Acidobacteriota > Holophagae > Holophagales > Holophagaceae > JAFDVN01. The sequence continues at coordinate 4,727 of DATJFC010000072.1, read as the reverse complement.
TTCGCCACGGAGACTCCCAAAGTGGAGGATGTGCGGTCGCTCTTCATCGCGGCGGGCCTCGTCCGTCCGACGGATGACCCGCGCCGCCTGCGCCGCATGATGGAGGGCTCCAACATCCTCCTCACCTGCTTCGAGGAATCGCCGTCGTCGTCGCGGCTGGTGGGCCTGCTGCGCGGCTGGACCGACTATGCCTTCAACGGCTACATCTGCGACCTCGCCGTGCATCCCGATCTCCAGCACCGCGGCATCGGCAAGGAGCTGCTGGACCGGGTCCTCACCCTCGGCGTGCCGGACGTGATGTGGATCCTCCGCGCCGTTCCCGGCGCCATGGACTTCTACGCGCACCTGGGCTGGCAGAAGGTGGAAGACGGCTGGATGAAGCCGCGGGGCGCATGAGCGCCTTCTACGACCTCGCCTCGCTCACGAAGCCGCTCGTCACGGCGCCGCTGGCCCACGCCTTCCTGGAGCTGGACGCGGACCGGCGCTTCGCGCTGGGCTTCCATGATCGCGGGACGCCGCTCACCGCGCGGCAGATGCTCTGTCACGCGGGCCGCCTGCCGCCCTGGCGCTCCTTCACGGGTGAGGCGGTCGCGGTGCAGTTGCGGCGGCCCGCCCTCGGCCATGCGCTGCTGCGCGACCCGAAGCCCGGCGAAGCGACCTATTCGGATCTCGGCTACCGCCTCCTCGCGGAATTGATCGAGGCCGAGACGCGCGTGCCCTTCGCGGCGCTCGGCGCGGCCATGAGCGGTCTCACGCCCGCGCCCTGGCGGGACGCGCCCGCGCAGGCGCCGGACGGGCCCGATGCGGAGGCCTGGCGCGCGGCGGAGCCGGAGCTCGCGTTGCCATCGCCGGACGCGCATCTTCCTCACGATCTCAACGCGCGGGCGGGCATGCGCGGCCACGCGGGCTTCGGCGCGACGGCGCGGCAGTTGCGGAACTGGCTGCGCGTCTGGTCCGTCCAGTGGGCGCCGCGCATGTGCGCGGAGACCTCGCGGGAATCCGATGGCAGCGTGTGGGGTCTCGGCCTCCGCGCCGCGCACCTAGGGCCGGGCCGCTTCGCGGAGCTGCTGGAGCGCATTCCGTTTGGCATGCTGGAGAGCCCTTGGGTGATCGAGTGGCCGATTGAAACCTCGGATGCTCCCGCGCCACCTCTACAGGAGGAACCCGGCCCGCCTTCGGCCTGGTGGTGCCATTTCGGATTCACGGGGCCCGCGCTCTTCTTCCGCCCGGAGGACGGCGCCTGCCTCGCCTTCCTGATGCACCGGCTCGGCCCGGACGGATCGCTCCTCGACGCGGAAGCGCTGCGGGCGCGGCGCTGGTACATCCTCGACAAGTTCACGGCTACCCTCAGATCATGATCCGCCCCCGCGCCCTTCCGCTCCTCATCGCGCCCGCGCTGCTGCTGGCCCAGGGGCCGCCCGTGCGCGTGGGCATCCTCGTCGGCGTGACGGAGGTCCAGATCTCCCTCGAAGGCGGCGGCCAGATCCAGGACCTCAAAGGCAGGGCGCTGCGCACCCTGAAGGACGGCGAGAAGCTCCGCCTCTGGTGGGACACGCGCGGCCTCGCGCCTCGGGACAGCGAGTGCCGCGTCCAGGTGGGCGCGCCGATGAAGGTCGAGGCGGCGGAGGCGCTGATGACCCGCCTCAAGGCCTTCAACCCCGAAGTGTCCAAGGCCCGCGTCTCCGATGGCGACACCTGGCGCGTGCTGCTGGGCCACTTCAAGACCTCGGAGGAGGCCGGGCCGCTCGTGGAGAAGCTGGAGGCCGCGGGCTTCGACGAGCTCTGGGTCTCCAGCGAGACGCTCCCGGCGCCGAAGGCGAAGGGCCGCGCCCTCTACGCCATCACCGAATCCTACGACCGCATCCCGCTGCCCGAAGGCGTGCGTTTCGCGCCGCGCGGCGCGCTCACCGAAGTCGTCGGCAAGGGCCATTACCGCGGCCGCATCGAGGTCGCCCCCAACCGGCAGGGCACGCTGAGCGTCGTCGACACGGTGGATCTGGAGACCTACCTGCGGGGCGTCGTGCCCCGGGAGATGGGCGCCTGGAACTACCCGGCGCTCGAAGCGCTGAAGGCCCAGGCCGTCGCCGCGCGCACCTACGCGGTGGCGAACCTGGGCAAGCGGGCGGAAGAAGGCTACGACCTCGTGGACACCGTGTCGGACCAGGTCTACGGGGGCGCGGACGGCGAGCAGAGCCTCACGGACACGGCCGTGCAGCAGACGGCGGGCCTCATCGCCACGTACGGCGGCAAGCCCATCCAGGCCCTCTTCATGGCCGACTGCGGCGGCTCCACGGTGGATGTGTCCTGGGTCTTCGGCGGCGACGCGCCGTACCTGAAGGCGGCCACCTGCTACCCCGCGAAGCCGATGACGCGCCTCTTCGTGTCCGGCGCGCCCGTCACCGGCGAGGCCGCGCAGCCCTGGCTGAGCTGGAACCTCCTCAAGCTCGTCTCGGCGGGCGCGGTGCCGCCCTCCTGGCTCAACGGCGAGATCATGGCGAAGGCCGCGCGGGCCGAAGACCTCAACGGCCCGGCCGCCGCGTTGCAGCGCCGCCTCGGCCTCGTCGCGACGCCGCTCGGAGCCGGCAACCTCGCGCTGGCCCTGGCGCGCGCGCTGGGATACGGGCCCCTGCCCGAAGGCCAGGAGCGCCCGCAGGACGCCGCCTACTTCGGCGCGAACGCGCTGCCGGCGCAGGACCAGCTGCTCGCTTCCTTCCTCCTCCGCCAGGGGCTCATCCGTCCGGCGGATCTGAAGACCGCGCCGACGCTGGGCGAGGCGCTGGAGACGCTGGGCCGCTTGTGGCAGGGCCTCGAGCCCATCGAGCCCAAGACGGGCACGCTGCTCATGGACGGGCAGGTGCGCCCGAAGAAGCAGGGGCCGCAGGCCTTCCCGCTCGCGCCCCAGGTGCTCATCGCCGAATCCGCGCCGGATGGGAGCCTGCGCCTCGTGCAGCGCTCGCAGGTCCAGGTGGGGGACCAGCTGATGTGGCTGGGGGATGGCCCCGCCTCCGTCGTCATCCGCCGCCTCGATCCCGACGGCGCGGCCTGGGACCGCTACAACCCCACGGCCCATTGGCGCCAGGCCATCGCGGAGAGCGACCTGCTCGCCATGATCCGCAAGCGCGTGGCCATCGCCGACATCTCCGAGCTGAGGACGAAGGCCAACGAGAACGGCCGCGTGCTGGATCTCGATGTGCGCGATAGCGCGGGCCGCTCCCACCGCTTCTCCGGCATGCGCATCCGCAACCTGCTGGGCCTGAAGGACAATGTCTTCAGCTTCACCGTGCTGGGCAAGGCGCCGGACCGCACCTTCGTCTTCTTCGGCCGAGGCTGGGGACACGGCGTCGGCATGTGCCAGACCGGCGCCTACGGAATGGCCCTGGAAGGCGCCACCTGCGAGCAGATCCTCAAGCACTACTACTCGGGCATCGAACTCACCAAGATGGCGGAATAAGAGGCGTTCACCGCTGCGGCGCGGAAGACCCGAGGAAAGGATCTTTTCTCAGCGTTCTCGGCGCCTCTGCGGTGATAGCGCCTTGACAGCCCCACCAGCGGACCCACCTTGGCTTATTCACACGGAGGTGGCCCATGGCGGACCGCGCATGGATCCTCCGCAGCCCTCTGAAGGTGCTGGACTGCGAAGATCATCCCTACCTTGAATCGGCGCGCGCGACGCTGGGCGGCCACGAGTTGCAGGTGAGCTATTCCCGGGCCCGGGAAGCGGCGGGCGGCAAGGCGGAGTTCAAGTTCTTCCTGGATGGGGAGCTGGCCTACGACCTGGGCGAGGCTTCGCCTTCAGGCGCCTGGTTCAAGCTGTGCCAGGACCAGGGCTACGACCCCGGGATGCATTGGGATTGGGACCCGGCCCTCATCCTCTTCCAGCAGGTGATCCCGGCGATGACGGAGGAATGGCACGAGCACGAGCTGCCCTACACGGGCCTCGGCGTGCCCGAGGGCGTGATCTGCCTGGCGAATCTGCGCCATGCCGTCGCCGAGCGCATGGCCAGCTGGCGCCACCGCGTGGGCGATGGCCATGGCGATCCGGCCCTCACCAAGGCGGTGGAGCTCTTCGAATGGCTGCCGCTGCGCTCCGTGGTCTTCCACGATGACCCTGAGCGCAGGGTGGACTTCGTCGGCAACGCGCTGGACGCGCCCTTCATGGGCATCTACTTGCACCTGGGCCTGAGCCGCGACCGCGCGGTGTACATCGGCAAGGCCACGCTGAGCAGCACGGGCGGCCTGCGCTGGAGCCCTTGGCTTCCGGGCGGCGATTGGGCGCGGGACGGGCGCACCTTCCTCTCGACCCAGGGCGCCCACGACTTCCTCCGCGCCGCGAGCCTGGAGGGCGGCACGCCCATGGGCTTCGAGACCTCCTTCCGGAAGGTCGTGGAGGACCTCACGGATTCCCTGGATCCGCTGGTGGAGGCCTACCGGCTCACCTATCCCGCGGGCATCCCCTGGCACCGCGATCCGTCCACGCGCTACATGAACCGCATGATCGTGAGCGTCCGCTTTGACCGCCACCCCATCCTCACGCTGGACGACGGCAGCGAGGTGACCGTGCTCGAGCACAAGGAAGCCGAGAAGGCGGAAGTGTGGGGCGTGTGAAGCGCTGAGCCAACCGCGAAGACGCGAAGCACGCGAAGAAAAATCCACCACGGAGGGCACGGAGAGGCCCCGGAGTTCCACGGCTAGGGCTGGCGATGGTGAGTGGGCGGCGGCCTCGCGTG
>DATJFC010000071.1:0-2302 GCA_035495995.1 Holophagaceae bacterium | reverse complement strand
GGGCGCCGGTCTTCGAAAGGGCGCGCGGGCTCGGGCTGCGCGTCGCCGCCCACGCCGGCGAGAACGGGCCCGGCTCCAATGTGCGCGAAGCGGTGCTGGAAGGCGGCGTGGACCGCGTCGTCCATGGCCTCCGCGCCGATGACGCCACCTTGGAGCTGCTCGCCAGGCGCGGAATTCCCGTGGATGTCTGCCCCAGCTCCAACGCGCTCCTCGCCGCGGATGTCCAGCCCCACCCCCTGCCCCGCATGCTCCGCGCGGGCGTCCGTTGCGCCCTCGGCACGGACGACCCGGGCCTCATCCCCTGCGATCTCGCCGCCGAGCGCGGGAAGGCCGCCGCCATGGGCCTGACGGAGGCCGAACTGCTCGCGATGGACCGCTTCGGCCAGGAGGACGCCTGGTGCCTCCCCTCCGGCAGACAGAAGCCGGTAGCCGACAAAGCGCCCCTTCCCGGGTAGACTGGTTGTTTCGACAGCAGCGCGCGAACGGCCATCCGGGCGAGCGTGGCGGAATTGGCAGACGCACTGGATTTAGGTTCCAGCGGCTTAACAGCCTTGCCGGTTCGACCCCGGCCGCTCGCACCACGAACGACATCAGGAGCACGACCCCCATGACGGCGACTCTCACCCAGCACAGCCCCACCCGCATGAGCCTGGAATTCCGCGTCCCGGCCAAGGAAGTCACGGACACCTTCAACGAGGTGGTCTCCTCCTTCGCGCCCAAGGTCCGCATCCCCGGCTTCCGCCCCGGCAAGGCGCCGAAGGGCGTGCTCATCCAGAAATTCGCCCGCGAGGTCCACCAGGATGTCGCCGAGCGCCTCGTGCGCGGCCACTTCTGGGAAGAGGCCGCCCAGGCCGGCGTGCAGCCCATCTCCAACCCGGCCTTCGAGCAGGTGGACCTGAACGACGGCCGCGACGCCACCATGCGCCTGCTCTTCGACGTGGCGCCCCAGGTCGCCCTGCCCGACTACAAGCAGCTCGACCTCACCAAGCGCATGCGGAAGATCTCCGCCGCGGACGTGGACGAGCAGCTGGAAGGCCTCCGCCAGCGCGCCGTGAAGTTCCTCCCCGTGGACGGTCCCGCCGCCGACGGCCTCTTCGCCACCTGCGACATCAAGGCGAAGATGCAGGGCCGCAAGCCCGAGACCTACCGCGACCAGATCGTCGAGCTGGACGCCAAGCGCCCCTTCGACGCCGCCCTCATCGGCGCCAAGGCCGACGAGACGCGCAGCTTCGATGTGGAGCACGGCGACGACGCTCCCGCCATGCGCGGCCGCAAGGTGCACTACACCGTCACCCTGGTCGATGTGCGCCGCCGCGAGGTGCCCGAGATCGGCGACGAGCTCGCCAAGGACCTCGGCGAAGCGGATCTCGCGGCCCTCAAGGCCAAGGTCGAGAAGGACCTCCACGAGGCCGCCGAGCGCGACGCCGAGTCCCGCCTGCACGCCACCATCCTCGACATGCTGCTGGACGCCGCGCCCTTCGAGGTGCCCGCCTCCCTCGTCACCATGCAGCTGGACGACTACTGCAACGAGTTCGCCCGCGCCGCCGCGCAGCAGCGCCTCGACCCCAAGCGCGTGAACTGGGGCGCCTACCGCCAGCACCGCCTCGGCGACGCCCAGCGCGCCGTCCGCAGCGGCTACCTGCTGCAGGCCATCGGCAACGCCGAGGACATCCAGGTCGCCGACGACGAGATCGATAGCGACATCCGCGCCTACATGGATGAGAACAAGGTCCAGGCCCCCTTCGACTCCGTGAAGGCGGACCTCGAGAAGCGCGGCGCCACCACCGAGATCAAGGGCCGCCTGCGGACCGACAAGATCTTCAAGCACCTCATGACCTTCGCCACGGTGAAGGAGGAACTCCTGGACAAGGACGCCTTCATGGAGCTCGTCGAGCTGGAGCGCCGCCGCGAGGCCGGCGAGCCCGTCGCGCGCTTCGACGCGGGCGGCGAGGAGGGCGGCGAGCTCGAGCACCAGGAGGGTGGCGATCCCGCCGCCGTGATGGCCGCCGAGCATGTCCACGGCCCCGATTGCGACCACGACCACGAGCCCAAGGCGAAGAAGACCGCCAAGAAGGCGCCCGCCAAGGCCGAGGGCGAGGACAAGCCCAAGAAGACGGCCAAGAAGAAGGCTGAGTAAGCCTCTTCGAACGACTGCGAAGGGGCGTCTCCGGACGCCCCTTTTGCTATCCTGGCGCATCAGGAGTTCCCATGGCCCGCGACCGAGAATCCAGCTACTACCCGCCCATCGTCATCGAGCAGACGCCGCGGGGCGAGCGGAACTACGACATCTACTCGCGGCTGC
>DATJFC010000070.1:0-13219 GCA_035495995.1 Holophagaceae bacterium | reverse complement strand
CGTGCGCTACTACCTGGTGGCGGTGCTCTTCCTGGTCTTCGATGTCGAGACGGTCTACCTGACCCCCTGGGCGCTCCAGTCCAAGGAGCTGGGCGCCTTCGGCCTCGTGGAGATCGGCCTCTTCCTCTTCCTTCTGCTCTTCGGCTACGGATACATCTGGTCGAAGGGCGCGCTCACCTGGGAGTGAAGCCATGTCGCACCTGAACCAGCCCACCGCGCTCGAGCATGTCCTCATCACCACCAAGGTGGAGAAGGTCATCAACTGGGCCCGCGCCTCCTCGGTGTGGCCCATGACCTTCGGCCTGGCCTGCTGCGCCATCGAGATGATGGCCGCCGGCGCCTCCAAGTTCGACATGGACCGTTTCGGAGCCGGCATCTTCCGCGCCACGCCCCGCCAGGCGGACCTGATGATCGTCGCCGGCACCGTCACCTACAAGATGGCGCCCGTCATCAAGCAGCTCTACGACCAGATGCCCGAGCCCAAGTGGGTCATCGCCATGGGCTCCTGCGCCACCGCCGGCGGCCCCTTCGACAGCTACCACACGATCCAGGGCGTGGACAAAGTGGTGCCCGTGGACGTCTACATCCCCGGCTGCCCGCCCCGCCCGGAGAGCCTGCTCTACGGCTTCCTGAAACTGCAGGACAAGATCATGACCTCCAGCATGGCGGACCGCTACGCGGAGATCTTCGAGGCGGTGGGCTGAGATGGCGATCACCAAGGTCTGGATCGAGGACGGCTGCATCGTCTGCAACGCCTGCGAGGCGGAATGCGCCGATGTCTTCCATGTCACCGCGGACACCTGCGTCATCCGCGCCGACGCGCGCCAGGACGGCGCCGAGGACGAGAACCGCGCCGCGAAGAACCCTCTGAAGGAATCCATCGGCGCGAGCCTGGAGGCGGCCATCAAGTCCGCCGCCGCGGGCTGCCCCGTGAGCGTCATCAAGTACGAGGCCGTGGCTTCCGAGGCGCCGGCGAAGGCGGATGACGTGGATGCCGCCGTCAACAAGGCCCTGGGCATGGGCGGCTCCGTGGACGACGACATCGACGCCGCCGTCGCGAGCCTGCAGGCCGAGGACGGCGGCCTGCCCGCGAAAACCGGCTACGTGTGGGACATCAAGGCCGCGCCGAACCGCGAGGTGGTGATGCCGAAGGCGGCGCCGCTGCCCTCCTACAGGATCTTCGTGGCCGAGCAGGAGGCAGCCAAGGCCGCCGACGAGGCCAAGTGGCAGAAGCAGCTCTCCGACTTCGAGGCCGCCAAGGCCAAGGCCGCCGAGGAAGGCAAGCCCGAGCCCAAGGCGCCCGTCCGCGCCGTGCCCGCCAAGAACGAGACGGACATGGCTTTCCCCGCGCCCACCGAGGCCCAGGCCCCGGAGTTGAAGCGCCTGATGGAGCTGCTCGGCGACAAGGTCGAGGAGGCCTTCGAGCAGGCCGGCGAGATGACCTGCCAGGTGAAGAAGGAGGCCATCCTCGAGGCCCTGCGCCTGTGCAAGGACGACGCCGCCCTCAAGTTCGAGATGCTGGCGGACGAGACGGCCACGCACTACCCGGCCGCCCAGGGCTACGCGTTCTCGGTGGTCTACCACCTCACGAGCGTCTCCCGCTCGCGCCGCCTGCGCCTGCGCATCCTCGTGCCCGAGGGCTTCGAGCCCGAAAGCGCCGAGCAGGTCTACCCGACGGCGAACTGGCTGGAGCGCGAGATCTTCGACATGCTCGGCATCCGGTTCGCGCACCACACGAACCTGGTCCGCATCCTCTGCCCCGACGACTGGGAGGGCTTCGCGCTGCGCAAGGACTACCCGACCCTGGGCCTGGGGCAGCGCGAGATCTCGTTCCGCGAGGACCGCAGCGGCATGCTCATGAAGCTCGCCATGGAAGCCGCCGGCAACCTGGGCATCAACCTCACCGTCCCCAAGCCTGAGTAGGAGCGCGCGGTGTTCAAGAACGAGGAAATGGAAATCAACCTGGGCCCCCAGCACCCGTCCACCCACGGCGTGCTGCGGGTGAAGCTGCGCCTCGATGGCGAGACCATCAAGCACTGCTACCCGGTCATCGGCTACCTGCACCGCGGGGTCGAGAAGATCTGCGAGAACAAGACCTTCTTCCAGGGCCAGGTGTGGACCGACCGCATGGACTACGTGGCCGCCGTCAGCAACAACCTGGGCTGGGCCGAGGCCGTGGAGAAGCTGATGGGCATCTCGGTGCCGCGCCGCGCGAGGTACGTCCGCACCCTGTTGACGGAGCTGAACCGCATCAGCTCCCACCTGCTGTGGCTGGGCACCCACGCCATGGACATCGGGGCCATGACGGTCTTCCTCTACGCTTTCCGCGAGCGCGAGGAGATCCTCGACATCTTCGAGGCCTTCTGCGGCGCCCGCCTCACGACGACGGCCTTCCGCATCGGCGGCCTGCGGGACGACATCCCGCCCGGCTTCGAGGCGAAGGTGCGAGCCTTCCAGGACCGCTTCCTCGCCTGCGTCGACGAGTACGAGGAGCTGCTCACCGAGAACCGCATCTGGAAGAAGCGCACCGTCGGCGTGGCCCCGATCTCCGCCGAGGACTGCATCGCCATGGGCGTGACGGGCCCCGTGCTCCGCGCCGCGGGCGTCGCCTACGACATCCGCAAGGCCTTCCCCTACGCGGCCTACTCCGAGATGCAGTTCGACGTCCCCACGCGCATGGAGGCCGACACCTACGCCCGGTACCAGGTGCGCCTGGAGGAGATGAAGCAGAGCCACCGCATCGTGCAGCAGTGCATGGACGGCCTGCCCGAGGGCGCCGTGATGGCCAAGCTGCCCAAGATCCTCAAGTCGGAAGTGAACGAGGTCTACCACGCCATCGAGGCCCCCAAGGGCGAGCTCGGCTACTACCTCGTGGGCGAGAAGGGCGGGGTGAACCCCTACCGCTTCCATGTGCGCGGGCCCTCCTTCGTGAACCTCCAGGCCCTGCCGATGATGACCGAGGGCAAGCTGCTGGCCGATGTGATCGCGGCCATCGGAACGCTGGACGTCGTGCTCGGCGAAGTGGACAGGTAAGGGACCGATGATGCAGATGACGCCCATTCCCATGACGATCGTCCAGACCCTCGTGATGGCGCTGATCCAGATCATCGCCATCCTCGCCTTCATCTTCGTCCTGGTGCCCATGCTCACCTTCGCCGAGCGCAAGGTGATCGGCTACGTGCAGGTGCGCCTCGGCGCGACGCGCATCGCGGGCGGCAACCGCGGCCTCACGGGCGCCGTGAACAAGCTCATGTGGTGGATGGGGCACTTCCCGGTGATCAGCTTCTTCCGCGGCCTGCCCATCTTCATGGCGGACGGCCTGAAGCTCGTCACGAAGGAGGACATCATGCCGGCCAAGGCCGACAAGTTCGTCTTCTGGCTGGCGCCCATCCTCTGCATGGTCCCGGCCTTCGCGGTCTTCGCCGCCGTCACCTTCTACCCCGGCGTCCTGGGCGTCTTCCCGGCCTGGTTCCCCATCGTCGGCGGCCTGCCGGTGACGGGCTACATGACCGACATCAACGTGGGCCTGCTCTACATCCTGGGCCTCGCCAGCGTGGGCGTGTACGGCATCGTGCTGGGCGCCTGGGCGTCGAACTCCAAGTACCCGCTCCTCGGCGGCCTGCGTTCCGCGGCCCAGGTCATCAGCTACGAGGTGCCGCTGACGCTCTCGCTGCTGGCGCCCGTGATCCTCACGGGCAGCCTGAACTTCCGCACCATGAGCGTGGACCTGGCCACGAAGATGACCCCCTGGGCGATCATCCCGCTCTTCATCGGCTTCTTCGCGTACCTCACCTGCGGCTTCGCCGAGACGAACCGCGTGCCCTTCGACCTCGCCGAGGCCGAGAGCGAGCTGGTGAGCGGCTTCCACACCGAGTACACGGGCATGAAGTTCGGATGGTTCTTCCTCTCCGAGTACACGAACATGATCGTCGTCTCGGCCCTGGCCACGGCCTTCTTCCTGGGCGGCCACTACCTGCTGCCCTTCGGCCTCCAGCAGTTCGTGCCCGCGTCGGCGGGCTGGATCGCCCAGCCGCACCTGATCTTCTTCATCGGCAAGATCGGCTTCCTGCTCTTCGTCTTCCTGTGGGTGCGCGCCACGCTGCCCCGCTACCGCTACGACCAGCTCATGAGCGTGGGCTGGAAGTACTTCATCCCGCTCACGCTGGTGAACCTCTTCATCGCCGGCCTCGTCCGCTTCATGGCGTGAGGGAACACACATGAGCCTGCTCCGGACCCTGATCCCCTTCGACATCTACAACGGCCTGAAGCTCACCGGCCGCTACTTCGGCCGCAACTTCTTCAGCGCGAACCGCAAGAAGGTGAAGGCGAACCTCAAGCACATCACGGTGGAATACCCCGAGGTGCCCATCCACCTGGCCCCCCGCTTCCGGGGCCGGCTCCAGATGCTCCGGGACGAGCAGGGCGAGATCAAGTGCATCTGCTGCCTGGCCTGCGAGCGCATCTGCCCCACCCAAGTCATCACCATCGAGAAGGACAAGAAGGAGGGCCGCAAGCTGCCCTTCCCGAAGGTCTACACCTTCGAGATGGAGCGCTGCATCTTCTGCGAGTTCTGCGTGGAGGCCTGCGGCTACGACTCCATCATCCTGAACCACCAGTTCGAGCTCGCCGCCTACGACCGCGAGGACTTCTCCCACGGCACCGAGGGCGCGTTCCAGAACATGTTCAAGCCCACGCCCATCGGGACCTTCTCCGTGGCGGGCGACGACGACGCCAACGCGCCCCACTACTGATCCGAGGACGCCGAATGGACCAGCTGAACCAATCTCTCGCAGCGCTCGGATCGCACCTCTTCGTGATCTTCGGGCTCCTGGCCTGCGCCGCCGCGGCGGTGATGATCTTCTCGAAGAGCGCCGTCCACAGCGTGCTCGCCTTCCTCTTCGCCATGCTCTCCGTGGCGGCCTGCTACCTCACGCAGCAGGCGGAGTTCCTGGGCGTCGCCCAGCTGCTGGTCTACGCCGGCGGCATCGTGGTGCTCTTCCTCTTCGTGGTCATGCTCGTGGAGCTGAGCAAGTTCAAGGAGAAGGGGCTCTTCCAGGCCCAGGCCAAGGCCGCCGTCCCCCTGGTCGCCGTCCTCGTCGGCCTCTTCGCCTGGTTCTTCCGCCAGGCCCTCTTCGGCGCCCCCGCCAAGGAGGCGCTGACCCTGCCCGCGGAGATCTCCGGCGGGCTGGACGTGGCCGCGAACAACGCCCAGGCCGTGAGCCGCGGCCTGTTCTCCGGCTGGCTCCTGCCCTTCGAGATCCTGTCCGTGATCCTGCTGGTGGCCCTCGTCGGAGCCATCGTCCTGGCTAAAGCGGAGCGTGTCTGATGGCCTCCCCGAACGCGGTCCTGCTCGTCTCCTTCCTGCTGTTCTCCATCGGCATCGCCGGGGTGCTCATCCGCCGCAACGCGCTGGTGATCCTCATGTGCATCGAGCTGATGCTGAACGCCGCCAACCTGAACTTCGTCTCCATGGCCCGCCACAGCGGCACCGTGGGCGGCCACGCCATCGCCCTGCTGGTGATGGGCTACGCCGCCGCGGAAGTCGCCGTGGGCCTCGCCCTGGTCGTCGCGCTCTACCGCAAGCGCGACACGATCCAGGTGGACGACATCAACCTGCTGAAGGGCTGAGACGACGATGGAATCCGCGATGCACGCCGTTTCGACGCCCACGAGCCTCCTCTGGCTCGTGGTCTTCCTGCCGCTCTTCGGTTTCGTGATCAACGGCCTCACGGGCCGGAAGCTGAAGAGCAACAAGGTGGTGGACCTCTTCGCCCTCGGCACCGTGGGCGTGTCCTTCCTCCTCTCCTGCGTCCTCTTCGTGAAGCTCGCCGGCATGGAGGAGGGCGCCCGCAGCCTCCACCAGAGCCTCTGGACCTGGCTGGCGCCCGGCGCGGCCGCGGTGAACGGCGGCGTCTCGCACGCGGCCATCGAGTGGGCCTACAAGTTCGACCCCCTCAGCGGCGCCATGGCGCTGCTCGTCACGGGCGCGGGCTTCCTGATCCACCTCTTCAGCACCGGCTACATGGGCGAGGAGCGGAACGACGGCCGCTACTACCGCTTCATGGCCTACATGAACCTCTTCGTGTTCAGCATGCTCAACCTGGTGCTGGGCGCGAACATCCTCATGATGTTCCTGGGTTGGGAAGGCGTGGGCCTCTGCTCCTACCTGCTCATCGGCTTCTACTTCGACAAGGATTTCGCCGCCGTCGCCGCCAAGAAGGCCTTCGTCTTCAACCGCGTGGGCGACATGGGCTTCATGGTGGGCTTCTTCCTGCTCTTCATGGTCGCGGGCAGCCTGGACTACGACACGCTGATGGGCTCCTTCCACGGCATCTCCGCCCTGCCATCCATCACGCTCTTCGGCCACACGGCGGCGCCCGCCTTCTGGTTCAACATCATCGGCGTCTGCCTCTTCCTCGGCGCCTGCGGCAAGTCCGCGCAGATCCCGCTCTATGTGTGGCTGCCGGACGCCATGGCCGGCCCGACCCCCGTCAGCGCGCTGATCCATGCCGCCACGATGGTGACCTCCGGCCTCTACATGATCACGCGCTTCAACTTCATCTTCGTCCAGGCGCCCGTCGCCCTGGAGACGGTGCTGATCATCGGCTCGCTCACCGCGCTCGCGGCCGCGAGCATGGGCCTCGCCCAGTACGACATCAAGAAGGTGCTGGCGTACTCCACCGTGTCCCAGCTCGGGTACATGTTCATGGGCATGGGCGCGGGCGCCTTCAGCGCCGGCATGTTCCATGTGTTCACCCACGCCTTCTTCAAGGCCACGCTGTTCCTCGGGTCCGGCGCCGTCATCGTCGCCTGCCACCACGAGCAGGACATGCGGAACATGGGCGGCCTGCGGAAGCTCATGCCCATCACCTTCGCGTCCATGGGTTTCGCGACGCTGGCCATCTCCGGCGTCCCGCCCTTCAGCGGCTTCTTCAGCAAGGACGAGATCCTCTGGCGCGTCTTCGAGCAGTGGTACCAGGGCGGCACCCACGCGGGATCCAGCCTCTATCTCGTCTGCTGGATCCTCGGCATGCTGGGCGCCTTCATGACCGCCTTCTACATGACGCGGCTCATGGTGATGACCTTCTTCGGCGAGTACCGTGGCGCGGGCCACGATCCCCACCACCACGCGGTGGCCTCCGAGGCCCATGGACACGATGATCACGGCCACGGCGATCATCACGACGACCATGGGCACGAAGGCCACGGGCACGGCCCGAAGGAAGTGGCCTGGACCATGTGGCTGCCCGTCGCGATCCTCGGCGTCCTCGCCGTCGTCGGCGGCTTCCTGAACCTGCCCGCGAGCCTGGGCGGATCGGAGCACTTCTCCAAGTGGCTGGAACCCCTGCTCTATGTCCAGCCCGCGGCCGAGGGCCACGCGAGCGGCGTGGAATACGGCCTCATGGCCTTCTCCTCGCTGTGGGCGCTGAGCGCCATCTTCCTCGCCTGGCGTTTCTACGGCGCGGACGAGGCCTGGAGCGTGCCCAGGGCCTTCGTCGCCCGCTTCCCGGGGCTCTACACCTGGGTCCACAACAAGTACTTCGTGGATGAGGGCATCGACGCCGCCATCGTGCGCCCCGCGGTGAAGGGCTCCATCGGCCTCTGGAAGTTCGACGCCACCGTCGTGGACGGCCTCGTGAACCTCACGGCCTGGCTGCTGCGCCAGCTCTCCGGCGGCTTCAAGCGCCTCCAAAGCGGCCGCGTGCAGAACTACGCCTTCCTGATGTTCCTCGGCTTCCTGGCCATCGCCCTGTGGAAGTACCTGGCCTAGGCCGGACGGAATCGGAGTCACCGAGATGAGCGCCTTCGCCAATCCCACCACGATGCTAGTGGCGACCTTCCTGCCTCTCGCGGCAGCGCTGGTCCTGCTGCTCGTCCCCAAAGAGAACACCAAGGCCTTCAAGCAGGGCGCCCTCGCCGCGATGCTGCTCAGCTTCATCGTCAGCCTCGCCTTCTGGTTCGGCTACGACCGCACGAGCGACGCGGTGCAGTGGACCCTGGCCAAGGACTGGATGCCCAGCCTGGGCGTGAAGTTCAGCGTGGGCATGGACGGCATCAGCCTCCTGCTCTGGCTGCTGACGACCTTCCTCGGCCCCATCGGCGCGCTGTGCTCCTTCGAGGCCATCGAGGAGCGCCAGAAGGAGTACTACATCTGGCTGCTGGTGCTCCAGACCTCCATGCTCGGGGTCTTCATCGCCCAGGACATGTTCCTGTTCTACATCTTCTGGGAAGTGATGCTGGTCCCGATGTACTTCCTCATCGGCATCTGGGGCGGCCCGCAGAAGCTCTACGCCGCCATCAAGCTGTTCCTCTACACGCTGGCGGGCTCTCTCCTGATGCTGGTGGCGATCCTCGCCATCTACTTCCTGCAGCACAAGAGCACCGGCCACTACGACTTCAGCATCGCGGGCTTCCAGCAGATGGCCCCCACCATCGCGGCCCAGGGCAAGACCTTCGGCCTGCTGCTGGCCCTGGCCTTCTTCCTGGCCTTCGCCATCAAGGTCCCGATGTTCCCCTTCCACACCTGGCTGCCGGACGCCCACGTGCAGGCGCCCACGGCGGGCTCGGTGATCCTGGCGGGCGTGCTGCTGAAGATGGGCACCTACGGCTTCGTGCGGTTCCTGCTGCCCATCCTGCCTGACGCGACGCGGGTCCTCATGCCCTGGATGCTGGCGCTCGCCGTCATCGGCATCATCTACGGCGCCCTCGTGGCCATGGTCCAGCCGGACATGAAGAAGCTCGTCGCCTATTCATCCGTGAGCCACCTGGGCATGTGCATGCTCGGCATGTTCGCCCTCAACGCCTACGGCATGAAGGGCGCGCTGTTCCAGATGATCAACCACGGCATCTCGACGCCGGGCCTGTTCCTCGCGGTGGCCGTGGTCTACGACCGCCGCCACACGCGCCAGATCGCGGACTACGGCGGCCTCATGAAGACGATGCCCGTGTACGCGACCGTCTTCATCATCATGACCCTCAGCTCCGTGGGCCTGCCGGGCCTGAACGGCTTCATCGGCGAGCTGCTCAGCCTCTGGGGCGCGTTCCAGGCCTATCCCTGGCTGGGCGCCGTGTCCACCGTCGCCATCGTGCTCGGCGCGGCCTACATGCTCTGGATGGTCCAGCGGGTGCTCTTCGGCGAGATCTCGGAGGCTAACGCGAAGATGCCGGACATGAGCCGCCGCGAGCTGGCGACCTTCCTCCCGCTCATCGCCGCCGCCGTCTGGATCGGCCTCTACCCCAAGCCCTTCTTCGACGTGATGGACAAGCCCGTCACCAAGCTCCTCACCCAGATCACTCCCGGCTACGGCCAGGGCCCCGCCCTCGAGCAGGCCCGCGCCACCGCTGAGCCCGCCGCGACCGAGGGAGGTCACTGATGCCCGGTTTCTCTCAAGGCCTCTGGGACTCCCTGCTCCAGGGAGCGCCCTTCATCTACCCGCAGATCTTCCTCTGCGTCGTCGCGACGCTCATGCTGTGGCCCGGCGACCTCATGTTCGCCAAGGGCGAGAAGCACAAGTGGTCCATCATCGCCTTCCTCACGCTGGCCCTGGCGGGAGTGCTCATCGCCGCGCGGGTGCCTGCGGGTGAAGCCTTCAACGGCATGTACCGGGTGGACGGACTCACGAAGGGCTTCCAGGCCATCGTGCTCCTCTCCTCGCTCGCGGCCGTCGCCCTCTCCCAGCGGGTGCTCGACGCCCTGCAGGAGCAGACGGTGGAGTACTACGCCCTGATCCTCTTCGCGACGGCGGGCATGCTCTTCCTCTGCGGCGCCAGCGACATCGTCAGCGTCTACTTCTCCATGGAGCTGATGGCGCTCTGCTTCTACATCCTGGTGGGCTACTTCCGCACGCAGAACCGCGGCGTGGAGGCCGGCCTCAAGTACTACCTGCTGGGCGCCTTCAGCAGCGCGCTCTTCATCTACGGCGTGAGCCTACTCTTCGCGGCTTCGGGCGGCCTGGTGACGAACCTGGCCGAGCTGGGCCAGATGCTGCCCCTCGTGCCCCGGTCCAACAGCCTGCTCGTCTTCGGGGGCGTGACGCTGGTGCTCGCCGGCATGTGCTTCAAGGTCGCCGCGGCGCCATTCCACCAGTGGAGCCCGGACGTGTACGAGGGCGCGCCCACGCCCATCACCGCCTTCATGGCCACGGCCCCCAAGGCCGCGGCGCTGGCAGCCTTCCTGCGCATCTTCGGCACGGCCTTCCACGGCCTCATGGACCAGTGGAGCCTGCCGCTGCAGTTCGTCGCGGCGCTCAGCATGATCATCGGCAATGTGGCCGCCATCCGGCAGCAGAGCATGAAGCGCATGCTGGCCTACTCCAGCATCGCCCATGTCGGCTACATGCTCATGGGCGTGCTCGCGGCCGACACCGCGGCCGGTGCCCAGGCCGTGTGGCTCTACGCCTTCGTCTACCTCTTCATGAACACGGGCGCCTTCGCCATCGTCATCCACCTCCAGAAGGGCGGGCAGGGCGAGCGCATCGACGATTTCCGCGGCCTCGGCAGGAAGCGCCCGGGCCTGGCCTTCGCCATGCTCGTCTTCATGTTCAGCATGGCGGGCATCCCGCCGCTGGCCGGCTTTTTCACGAAGTTCTACCTCTTCAACATCGCGGTCCAGAACGGGCTCATCGGGCTCGTGGTCGTCGCGGTCCTGACGAGCGCCGTGAGCGCCTTCTACTACCTCTGGGTCATCCGCCAGATGTACTTCCATGACGGCGGCGCCGAGGCCGAGGCCCCCGCCGCGGCGACCTCCCTGATCGTGACCATCTCCTGCGCCGTCACGCTGGCGGCCACCTTCTTCGGCCCCCAGCTGCTCGCGTGGGCCGGCCGGGTCGGCTGGATCTGAAGCGGGGATCTACACTGGAAGGCGCGGGCGGGTCCCGCGCCTTCCCCTTTCAAGGACGGCCATGCTGCTCTGGGGCGTGAAGAAGAAGGCCGCGCGGGACGCCGATCCGCGGGAACGGGGCCTCTGGGGCGACCTGATGTCCATCGGGATGGTCTTCCCCATCGCGATCCTCCTCGGGCTTTTCGGCGGCCGCTGGATCGGCGCCAAGCTCGGCCACCAGGACCTGGGGCAGTGGATCGGCCTCGGGCTCGGCATCGGCGCGGCGTTCTGGGAGCTCTACAAGGTGAGCCTGAAGCTGGACCGCTACGACGAGGCGGCGAGGTCCAGGACGCCTCCGGACGAGCCCGATGAGCGGCCCTGAGGCCCAGCTCCGCCGCATCGCCTGGTTCATGCCGGCCTTGGCGGCCGCAGGCGCCGCCATCTGGGGGCTCGAGCGGTCCGGCCGCGCCGCGCTCGCCTTCGGGGCGGGGTCTCTCGCCAGTTTCCTCCTCTGGCACTTCCATGTGCTGATCGTGAAGCGGATGCTCACGCCCGGGAGCCCCGGCCGGGCGGGCTACGCGCTGCTCTCCACCGGAAAGCTTGCGTTGATCGGGCTCGCACTCGCTGGAATAATGGAGCGTTACCCCGGGGAGGGGATCCCGTTCGCCACGGGGCTCCTGCTCTCCGTCGGTGCGATCCTCCTGGAGGCCGCGTTCCCCGCCTTTCAAAAGGCCGAACCCACGCCACCGGAGCCCCCTGAAGGCCCCTCCCCCGACTAGAGGACCGCGCGCAATGGAACACCACGTCTCGCTCCTTGCCCATTGGCTGACGCAGCTGCTCGGTCTGCAGCGGCACGCCTGGCCCGGCTTCTACGAAGGCGCGCCCCTCTCCTGGCTGGAGCGCTACGACCACCTCTTCTGCGCGACGCTGGCCGGCCTGGTGACGCTGCTCCTCTGCTTCGCCATCAAGCGCAAGCTGGCCCTCATCCCCTCCCCCATGCAGGCCGGGCTCGAATCCGTCCTGAAGGGGCTCCAGGGCCTCCTGGACGACAGCATCGCCCACCACAGTGAGAAGTACCTCCCGCTCGTGGGCACGCTCACCCTGTTCATCTTCTTCTGCAACCTCTTCGGGATGGTGCCGGGCCTCAACTCCGCCACCTCGAACTGGAACGTCACGCTCGGCTGCGCCCTGCTCGTCTTCGTCTACTACAACTTCGAAGGCGTCCGGAAAGCGGGGCCCTTCAAATACCTCATCCACTTCGCGGGTCCGGTGTGGTGGATGGCCTGGCTGATCTTCCCGCTGGAGATCATCGGCCTCTTCGCCCGCATCCTCAGCCACAGCGTCCGCCTCTTCGCGAACATGAGCGGCGAGCACATCGTCTCGGGCCTCCTGTTCACGGCGCTGCCGCTGGTCATCCCGGTGCCGGGCATGGTCCTGGGGCTCTTCTCCGTCCTCATCCAGACCTTCGTGTTCGTCCTGCTCACGGTCGTCTACATCTCGCTCGCCGTGGCGGAAGAGCACTGAGCCTTCCGACGCAGTCCTTTTTCCAACCTTGCGCCGTTGGCGCTCTCTCACTCCTGAGGTTCCCATGAAGAAGTTCCTGAAAACCGCGGCCCTCTTCACCGCCTGCGCCGCCGCCTTCGCCCAGCAGCCCGACGCCGCGGCCGCCGTCGCGAAGTCCTTCGACGGCCACTACCTGGCGCACGTCGCCCTCGGCCTCGCGGCTCTCGGCGGCGGCATCGGCATGGGCACGGCCATCGGTTCCGCGTGCGAAGGCATCGCCCGCAACCCCCAGGCCTCGGGCACCATCCGCACGACCATGATCCTGGGCCTCGCCTTCATCGAGTCCATCGTGCTCTACGTGTTCGCGCTGGCCTTCGCCATCAAGTAGGTTTCCGCGTTCCTGAAATCGGGGCCCCAGATGGGGCCCCGATTTTTTCCTGGGGGGCTATGATGATCCTTCCATGGTGACGGCCCCTGCATTCCCGCTCCCGCCCGAAGTGACCCAGGTCGTGCTGGGTGGCGGATCCAGCATCGATCTGGAGGGCCTGCGCTGCGCCAGCCTCGCGGAGGCGAGGGCCTTCGCGCTGGCCTACGGCTACGACCTCTCGCACCCGCGGGAGGCCCAGCATGTGCGCCGGGCGAAGGATGAGGCCTTCGACTTCATCGAGTCCGTGATCCTCGATCCCGGCGACCCGCGCCCGCCGGCCGAGGTCCGGGGCTGCGAGGACCCGCTCCAGCTCCTGGTCTGGGCCTCCGAGCGGCCCCAGGACGCGCGCGCGCGCTGGTCCTGCGCGGCCCTGCGGGTCATGCACACGCTCTTCTTCCTGGGCCATGACGTGAACCTCCACTACCTGCCGGAGATCCAGTCCCAGGTCTTCGCGCCCTACGACCGCTATC
>DATJFC010000069.1:0-10188 GCA_035495995.1 Holophagaceae bacterium | reverse complement strand
CCACCTTCGCGCGGAGGTCCAGCTCGTCGCAGGCGTCCCGCAGGGTGGGGCCGTCCACGAACTGCATGACGAGATACGGGTGGCCCTGGGCCTCGCCCGCTTCGAAGATGCGGCAGACATTCGGATGCTCCACCTGGGCCTGGGCGCGGGCTTCCTGGAGGAAGCGCTCCGCGTCCTCATGCTCCAGCCGCTTGAGGAGCTTGAGCGCCACCGTGCGCTGGAGCTGCCGGTCGAAGGCTTTGTAGACCACGCCCATGCCGCCTTCGCCGAGCACGTCCTGGGCCTCGTAGCGGCTGCCTTCCCGCAGCGGGAAGCGGGCCATCAGCTCTTCACGGCTCAGGCCGGGAGCGGGCGAGCCCGAATCGCGGGAGGAGCCGTCCGCGCGCCAGAGGCCGGTGTGTTCCCCTCCCGATTCCGGCGCGGCGGCAGTCCAGTCCTCTCCGGAGCCAGAGCCGGAGGAGAAGAGCGGGGAGTCCTGGCTGCTGTCAGGCATGGGGGTCGGCCCCCAGGATAGTCGGCCTTACCGCCTCGGCCAGAGCAGGATGAGCACGCTGAGGTCGGTGACGGCCCAGGCGGCGAGGGCGCGGTACATGCCGGATTCGTGCTCGGAGTCGCTCATGCGGGCGTGGCGGGCGCGCCAGGGCAGGAGGATGCCCAGCCAGGCCGCGAGGCTGATGAGCAGGTAGGCCGGATTGCGGCCCGCGTTCAGCGCGGCTTGCGCGAACCAGAGGTGCGCCACGATGGCCGCGATCACGGCATAGGTGAGGCTCCGCGCGACGCCCATGCGGATGACGAGGGTCTGGTCGCCGCGCCGGCTGTCCTCGGCCACCTGGTAGATCTGGGTGAGCGGGTAGAGCGAGGCGAAAAGGAAGAAGAAGCCTACGCAGAGGTCCACGAGGCCCCGCTCCAGGCCGCGGCCCGTGAAGACCCAGCCCGCCATGGGCGTGAAGAAGCCGAAGCCCGCGCAGTTGATGAGCAGGTCCCAGCCCGCGCGGGCCTTGAGGCGGATGGGCGGCACGGAGTAGAGCACGCTCATCAGCACGCAGGTCATCATGATCTCGAAGAAGTAATGCCCGCCGGGCTTGATCTTCGTGAAGGCCATGCTGCCGAAGAAGGACAGGGCCAGCAGCGCGTAGCCGAAGGCCGCGAGGCGCCTGGGCGGCGGAGGCGGATTCTTCAGGTAGCCGATGTCGCCCTCGTCGTTGTCGAAGGCGCTGTTCAGCGCGAGCGTTCCGCCGTTCATCGCGACGACGAAGAGGAACCAGGCGAGAACCGTCCAGCCCCAGGGCCAGGGCCAGCCGATGGCGAGGAAGGTGCCCAGCAGGAAGTGGGCCGTCATGATGGGCCACTCGGCGGGACGCAGGTGCAGCAGATAGGGCAGGGCCTTCTTCCCGACGAACTTTTCAAGGAGCAGGCGGGATCGGCTCATGGGATCAGCAGCACCTTGCCGGAGCTGGCCCGGCTTTCGAGGAAGGCATGGGCCTGCGCGCCCTCGGCCAGGGGGTAGCGCGCCGCGATGTGGACCTTCAGCGCGCCGCTCCGCACCCACGCGAAGAGCTCGGAGCCGCGACGGACGCGTTCCTCGCGGGAAGCGAGCACATTCCAGAGGTCCCCGCCGCTGAGCGTCTTGCTCGTGTCCATGAGCATGCGCGGGTCCACCAAGGGCGGATCGCCGCCCGCCATGCCGTAGAAGACCACATGGCCGCCGACGCGGGTTGCGTCGAAGCTCTGCATGAGCGTGGAGCCCACGCTGTCGTAGACCACGTCCGCGCCCCCTGCGGCGGAAACCCAGTCGCCGCTGGAGAGGAGGACTTCGTCCGCGCCGGCCTCGAGGACCGGCTTGGCCTTGGCCTCGCTGGAGACGAGCCCGATGACGCGGGCGCCCAGCCGCTTCGCCATCTGCACCAGCAGCAGGCCCACGCCGCCCGCGGCGGCGTGGACGAGGACGGTCTCGCCGGCCTTCAGTTGATGGCTGTCGCGGACGAGGTACTGGGCGGTGAGGCCCTGAAGCAGCAGGGCGGCGGCGACATCCGCGCCGATGTCGTCCGGAAGCGGGATCACCTTCTCGAAGGGCACGGCCACCAGCTCGGCGTTGGCGAAGGGGCTGTCCGCGAAGGCCACGCGGTCGCCGGGCTCCAGCGGCAGGTCGCCGTTCACGGCGACCACCTCGCCCGCGGCCTCGTAGCCCGCGATCCAGGGCGGCGAGCCCTTCAGGTGGTAGTTCCCCTTGCGGCGGTAGACATCGGCGAAGTTGAGGCCGATGGCCCGGGTGCGGATGAGCACCTCGCCCGGGGCGAGGATCGGCTCGGCGATCTCCTTCAGTTCGAGGACCTCGGGCCCGCCGAACCGCTCGAAGACGAGCGCCTTCACGCCGTGACGCTCGCGTTCAGCGGCTGAATGTTCGTGCCGCCCCTCGGCTCGATGCGGGGCTCCACGAGCGCGTCCATGGCGGCCACCAGGTGCGGCACGCTGAACTCCGTGTCCACGCACATGCCGTGGGCCAGGTGGAGCGGGATCACGTAGGCGGGGACCTCCGGCAGCTTGGTGAGACCCTTCAGCAGCCGGTCCGTGCAGGACACGGCGACGATGAGGTCGGGGCGGAAGGCGCGGGCTTCCCGGTAAGCCTTGCTGCTCCGGTTGGTGATGCGCGCGTCCCAGACTTTCTCGAGCGCCGATTCCAGCACGTCGCCCACGGGGCAGAGGCCGCACTGGTGGCACTTGTCCATGCT
Organism: Holophagaceae bacterium; assembly: GCA_035495995.1. Classification (GTDB taxonomy): domain Bacteria; phylum Acidobacteriota; class Holophagae; order Holophagales; family Holophagaceae; genus JAFDVN01. The sequence continues at coordinate 7,459 of DATJFC010000069.1, read as the reverse complement.
CGTGAGGATGGGCGCGGCGCACTTGGCCATCTGGATGCAGTGGGGAAGCAGCACGAGGGGCTTGGAGGCGCGGCGGGGCTCGAACACCTCGCGCACCCGGGCGTTGTTCCAGGCGCAGAAGGAGAGGATCCAGGCGTCTTCCTTGCCCATCATCCGGGCGAGCGGGCGGAAGGCCTTCGCCCAGCGGCCGTCCCAGCGGATGATCGAGGTCCGGTGCCGGAGATAGGTCTCGCCGTGCTGGAAGGTGGGCCAGGCCACGGCGAAGCAGGCCGCCGCGGCGAGGATCCACCAGCCCCGGCCCGCGGATTGCGCGAAGGCCATGAGCACGCACCCGGAGAACCCCGCCAGGGGCAGGCCGCGGCGCACCCAGAGGAAGGGGCCGTAGGCGTCGCGGGGCAGGGCGGGGTTCATCGCGTCCAAGAGTCTACTTCCCGGCGGAAGCCAGGCCGATGAGCTTCTTCAGGTCCTCATCCTTCCAGCGCAGGCCGCCGCCCACGAAGAAGGTGCGGAGGTCCTTGTTGGCGATGTCCTGGAGGCCGGCCTGCACATAGGCGCCCTTCCAGAACTGCCAGCTGCCCGTCAGGCGCACGCGCGGGTTGGGCTTGTCGTCCCTCTTGCCGAAGTCGTAGGCGAGGACGCCGAGGCGCAGCTTGTCCTCGTCGCCGCGCAGCTCCACGCCGCCGCCGCCCTTGCCCTGGACGACGCCCGCGCTGAACACGGCAGGCCCCCAGCGTTTGGCGAACTGCGCGCCGAAGGTGAAGGACTGCTCCGTCGTCACATAGCGGTTGTCCTCGAGGACGCTGACCGGCTTGCCGGTGACGGGGTCGATCTTCGTGACCGTCTGGAGCTGATCGTGGATCTTGCCGTCCGGCGTGGAGGCGAGCTGCAGCGCGTACCAGTAGTCGGGGCGGGGGGCCAATTCGATGTTGAAGTAGGTCTCGCTGTCGTGGCGCTTCGTCCACTGGTCCGCGCCGAGGTCCAGGCGGAGGTCCAGCTTCTTGAAGCCGCCCAAGGCGTCGTTGACCGAATCCAGGGTCTCGTTGAGCTTCTTCACGGTCGTGTCGTCGTTGAGGAGCTTGCCCACCGTGCCCTCGCCGCGGTTGATGCGGTCCGTCATCACCCGCAGGTTGGTGGCCGTCTCCTCGAAGTTCTTCGCGAGCTTGTGGGCGTCCTCCAGCGTGCCCTTCAGCTCGGGACGGTTCTCCTGGACCATCTCGTCCAGGTGCTTGCCGAGATCGTCGAAGCGCTGGGCCAGCTGCGGGATGCGCTCGCGCAGCTCGCTGGTCATGGCCTGCACGTTCGCCACGGTCTGGTTGATGCCCTCGTGGTTCTCCTGGGCCATGGCCCGGAACTCCCCGGTGAGCTGGCGGATGTTGTCCACGATCTCGTCCAGCTTGGCGCGGCCTTCCTCGCCGCCGATGCTCTTGTTCAGCGCGTAGGTGACGCCCTTCACATCGTTGCCGATGCCCGCGAGCGTCTCCATGAGCTGGTCGAGGCTCGTGCCGGCCTTGGAGGGGATCGGCTGGTTCAGGTCGAAGACCGTGTCGTCGTCCTTGCCGGGGTTCAGATCGACGTACTTCTCGCCGAGGATGCCGATGGAGCTCAGGGTGGCCACCGCGTCCCGGTGGACGGGCAGATCCGAGTCGAGCGTGATGAAGACCTTGGCCTTGCCGTGGTCCAGGACGATCCGCTTGACCTCGCCCACTTTCACGCCCGCGACGCGCACCGGGCTCTGGGGGTTGAGGCCCGAGACCTCGCTGAACACCGTGAACCCCTCGCGGGCGCCATGGTTGCCGCCCAGCTGCAGCTTCTCCATCTGCATCGCGAGGAATCCGACGACGGCGATGGATCCGATGAAGAATGCCCCGACTTTGGTCTCGAGTTTCATGGCGTCATGTCCTTGACGATGCGCTTCGGAGGCGGCGGGTCCTGGAGGAAGGGGCCGTCCGCGTCCCCGCGGAGGAACTGCTGGATCACGGGATGGGGGTTCGCCTTGAAGTCCTCGGGCTTCTGCACCGCCAGGCACTCGCCGCGGAAGAGCAGGGCGATGCGGTCGGCGATCTCGAAGGCCGATTTGAGGTCATGGGTGATGGTGATGGTGGTGACGCCCAGCTCGTGCTTGAGGTCCAGGATCACGCGCCCGATCACATCGGTCATCACGGGGTCCAAGCCCGTCGTGGGCTCGTCGAAGAGGAGGATCTTCGGCTTCAGCGCGATGGCGCGGGCGAAGCCCACCCGGCGCTTCATGCCGCCGGAGAGCTCGGCTGGCTTGAGCTTGTCCGTGCCCTTCATGCCCACCATGGCCAGGCACTCGTCCACCCGGGCGGCGATCTCGCCTTTGGTCATGGCCGTGTGCCGGTGGAGGGAGAAGGCCACGTTCTCGAACACGGTCATGGAATCGAAGAGGGCGGCCATCTGGAAGCACATGCCGATCTTCTTCCGCACCTCGAAGAGCTCCTCCCGGGTGACCTGGGAGATGATCTTGCCCTCGATGGAGACGTGCCCGCTGTCCGGCGTGAGCAGGCCCATGATGTTGCGGAGCAGCACCGTCTTGCCCGTGCCTGAGCCGCCCAGCACGACGAGGCTCTCGCCCTCCTCGACCTGGAGGTTCACATCGCTGAGGACCACCTTGGGCCCGAAGGCCTTGGACAGGTTGACGACTTCGATCAGCGGCATCGCGTCTACACCAGCAGCATCTTGGTGAGGACGAAGTCGGCGATGAGGATCCAGACGTAGCTCGTGACGACGCTGGAGGTGGGCGCGTTGCCCACGCCCTCCGCGCCGCCGAAGGTGCGGTAGCCCCGCCAGCAGCCCACGAGGGAGATGATGATGCCGAAGACCAGGGCCTTGGTGAGTGCGATCAAGAGGTCGCGGCCCTGCACCAGCTTGTAGAACTCCTGGGAGTAGGCGATGGCGGAATAGCCTTCCACCCCCACCAGGAGGAGGCGGCCGCCCCAGTAGCCGACATAGATCGAGATGCCCGTGAGGAGGGGCAGCATGACGGCGCTGGCGAGGATCCTCGGGACGAACAAGTACTGGATCGGGTCCGTGGCCAGGCATTCCAGGGCGTCCACCTGCTCGGTCACCTGCATGGTGCCCAGCTCGGCGGCCATGGCCGATCCCACGCGGCCCGCGATCATGAGGCCCGTGATGACGGGCGCCAGCTCGCGCACGACGGCGAGGCCGAGCACCTGGGAGGCGAGGCCTTCCGCCTGGAACTGCTTGAAGCCGAAGTGGAGCTGCACCGCGAACACCATGGACACCGAGAGCGAGGTCAGGATCACCACGGGGACGGAGTTGACTCCGACGGCCAGGTACTGGCGCATGAGGTTGGCGCCGTCAAAGGGGCGCTTGAAGGCGGCGCGGAGCGTGCGCCCCCCGAGGACAGCGAAGTCGCCGACTTGCTCGAGGGCCCGCAGCACCCAGAGGCCAGTCCGGTCTAGTAGGACGGTCAGCACTTGGAAAATCCGTAAAGGGTCATTCTATCAGGCTTAGAGCGTGTCTTAAAAAGCCCGCGCGCCGCGACGGAGTTCAGCCGCGCGACCCGGCTAGGATCGGCCCGCAGGGCGATGCGGTGCATCGTTCAAGGGGCGAGACAACGCCAGGCGCGCGGTCATTTTTGAGACACGCTCTTGGGTTTCCGCTTCTCCCGCTGCCGCGCGGCGCCGCCCTCCTTGTTGACCTGGGAGGTGCGGGACAGGGCCAGCGCGCCAGGAGGCACTTCCTGCGTGACCGTGGTGCCCGCGGCGACGATGGCGCCGTCGCCGACTTTCACCGGGGCGATCAACTGGGTGTCGCTGCCGATGAAGACCTGCTTGCCGATGAGGGTCTTGTGCTTGGCGAACCCGTCGTAGTTGCAGGTGATGACGCCGGCGCCGATATTCGTGCCTTCACCGATTTCGGCATCGCCGAGATAGGCGAGATGGTTGGCCTTGGCGCCGCGGCCCAGCTTCGCCTTCTTCGTCTCCACGAAATTGCCGATGTGGACCCCCGGCGCCAGGTCCGTGCCCTCCCGCAGGCGCGCGAAGGGGCCCACCACCGCGCCCGCGCCGACCCGGGCGCCTTCGATGACTGAATAGGGCCGGATCTCGGCGCCATCCTCGATGTTGGCCCCGCAGAGGATCGCGCCCTGGCCAAGCATGCAGCCTTCGCCCACGACGCTGTCCGCGTCCACGCGCACCAGGGGTTCCACCACCGTGTCACGCCCGAGTTTGGCACGCGGACTGATCAGCGCCGAAGACGCGTCGAGGAATGTGATGCCCTCGGCCATCCATCCCGCGTTGACCCGATTCCTGGCGAGGGCCTGGAGCCGGGCCTGGTCGGCACGGGAGTTCATGCCCATCAGCTCAGCGGCGTCAGCCACCTGGACAGCCACGGGCACGGCCGCGGCCATGGCGGCCACGGCGTCGGTGAGGTAGTACTCGCCCTGGGCGTTGTCGTTCTTCAGACCTGCGAGGGCGGCCTTCAAGGGAGGCCAAGGCAAAGCATAGATTCCACCGTTCACGCGACGAAGGGCGCGCTGCGCCTCGCTGGCGTCCTTGTATTCCACGAGGCCTTCGAGGCGGCCGTCCGGATGTTGCAGCACGCGGCCGTAGGCGCCTGGATGGTCCAGGTCCATGGCCAGCAGGGCCGCCTCATGGGCGATGAGGCCTTGCAGGGTCTCGGTTCGGGTCAACGGCACATCGCCGGAGAGGATGAGCACCCGGTCCGCTCCAGCCCGGTCCAGCGCCTCCGCGCAAACCTGGACCGCATGGCCCGTCCCGAGAGGCTGGCCCTGATCGACGGGCTGAGGCTGCACCCGGATGAGGCCTTCCTCATGCCAGCCGAACATGGCGGCGGCCACTTCGGACTTGCCATGGTGGACCACCACCAGAGCGCGGTCGATGCCCTCGGGAAGGCTGCGGAGCACCCAGAGCAGGGAGGGGTCGCCCAGCACGGGGTGGAGCACCTTGGGGACCCGGGACTTCATCCGGGTGCCCAGGCCGGCGGCGAGGATCACGGCGACTGTTTTCATGGTTTCAGCTTCCCACAGGTCCGGACCCGGCTTGTAGCAGGGCCAGCAGGGACTGTATGAAATCCTGGCTGGCGAAGGGCTTGTCCAGGAATCCCACCTGATGCATGCCGAAGGCGGCCGGATCCAGAGGAAGGGCCTGGCCGCTTCCCAGCACCAGGACCGGCAGCGGAGTTCCCGATAGCTTGCGCAGGGAGGACTGGAACCGCTCCAGCTGGGGCTGCCTCTCCAGCACCAGCAGCGCCGGGGATTCCGCGTTCCGGCCGTGCCTCAGGAGGTCCCTCAAGGCCGCGAAACTTTCCGCGCGCCCGCCCTCCTGGCGGACGAGGACCGTGAGCGTCTCCCGCACCAACGGATCGCGGTCCATGATCCAGATCGCCTTGTCCATCAGCGGCCGCGGCGGCGCGGGCGCGGAGGGCATGTCCACGGGCAGGTAGACCTTGGGCCAGAGGCTGCCGCGTCCATCGCGGGCGCATTCCAGCATGCCGCGGACCTGCCGCACGGACTGGAGCAGCCAGGCGAGCCCGAGGATCTCCTTGGGGCCGTCCGCGAGGTCGCCTTGGACCTCCAGCCGCAGCAGAGCCCATGGGCGGCCGCCGATGACCGCGGGTTCCAGCACCAGCGTCACCGACCCGGAATGGAGCGCCTCCCGGCCGTGCGTGACGAGGTGCGTGGCCACGCGCTGGAAGTCCTCCTGCGTGACGGACAGCATCAGGGAAGCGGTGCGGTGGCGGAACTCCACTTGGGAAGGCAGCATGCGCTGCAGGAAGCCCTTGAGCACCTCCATCGTGAGCAGGGAATCCACGCTCCCGCCCGAAAGTTCTCCCCCGGTCGCCAAGGGCCTGAGCCGTTGCGCGGCCTTCAGCACCAGCCGCCCCATCTCGCGCACCGGCTCCTCGCCGGCCTCGGCGATGATCTGGTCCGCCGCCGGGATGATGGTGCCGAGGGCGCCGATGAGGGCCTGCGCGCTGCCGGCGTCCATTCCGCTGCTGAGGATCGCGGCCCCCACTTCGCCGCGGACCGCCAGGGTCCCGGCCTCCGCCGCCGCGACCCACGCGAGGGCCAGGTTGAGGTCGAAGCCCACCGCCTCCAGGCTCACGGTCTCGAAAGTGCCGTCGCGGTTCACGAGCATCGCTTGCGTGCGCGCGAAGCCGTTCCGCACAAGCTGGTCCTTCACTTCGTCCCAGACCGGCTGCCCGTCTCCCTGAAGCAGGCTGTCCACCGCGTAGCCGCGCAGGGTATGGCGGGGCATGCCGACCATTCTGCTGAAGGGGCCGTTGGCTTCCAGCAGCAGTCCTTTCTCGTTGATGAGGATGAGGGGCTGCTTCGCTTCCAAGCCGAGGCCCAGGGACGGCACGGCCACGGGCTGGTTCTGGTCGAGCAGGGTGAGCGCGAGGCGCAACCCCTCGCCGCGGCCTTCCACCCAGCTTCCTTTCTGGCGGAGCCAGAGCAGCTGCTCCAGGGCGACGAAGCCCAGCAGAAGCCCGCCCGCCACGGCCGCCAAGGGGTGCGCGTGGGGCTGGGCGGTCGGCAGGAGGCGCAAGGCCAGCGTGACCATGGCCATGGAAGCGGCGCCCACGAGGGGCATGCGGATCTGGAGCCAGCGCCCCCTCGTCAAGTGGTAGGCGAGATCCGCCAGCAGCAGCCAGAGCAGCGCCTGGACCAGGGCCACGGCCCAGAACACGGCCACGCTCTCGAGGGGCAGGTGGAGAAGGCCGAGCAGGAGCACGATGAAGAGCGTCGCGCCCCCCAAGCCCACGATCAGGCGGCGCAGGCCCTGGACGCCCTCCCGCAAGGTCTGGAGGAAGAGGGTGAAGCCGAGCAGCGACCCCCCGAGATGAGCCGTCGGCAGAGGCAGCCCCACCATGGCGGTCCAGGGCAATGCCAGCACACAGACGATGCCGCCTAGGAAGTAGCCGTAGCTCAACCCCACGCGCCCCTTCCGCTTGAACAGCTGGAAGCCCAGCCAGGGCGGCAGGGGGAGGAGCAGGGTGAACATCAAGTCGCGGAAGAGCACCGGACCATCTTGGGTCAGAGCGGGGTCCCGGGCCAAATCCCCCGCACCGCGTTGAAGCACCAGAGATGGCCCTGGCTCAGGTCGTCCAGGGTGAACGCCCGTGTGCGAACCGGCTTGGCGCCCGCCCACTCCGGGAATTCCAGGCGTTCGGCCAAACTCGCCACACGGCCCTCCGACAGCGGAAGCCAGAACGCGTCCGCGACCTCCAGCGCGAGAGCGGCGATGGCGGTCTCCACGAGGACTCCGCCCGGGCGGAAGAGCAGGGCGTCATCAGCGCCCCTGGCCTCGGCTTCGCGCAGCAGATCCAGGTTCCAGGTTCCGAGGAGCCCTTTGTGCGGCGCCAGAGGATGCGGCCGCTCCTGGGGATGGGGCAGGGGCGCGAGGCGGTAGGGCGAAGGCGTGTCCGGGACGGGCTCCAGCAGGGCCCAGAC
>DATJFC010000068.1:0-4277 GCA_035495995.1 Holophagaceae bacterium | reverse complement strand
GCCACGCCTTCCTCGTCATGGAGCGCTTGCACGGCGTCCCGCTCGGCGCGCTGGTGGAGCGCGCCGGGCCCGGGACGCCGGGGCAGGTGGCTTCCTTGCTCCGGCAGGCGGGTTCGGCCCTCGGCGCCGCGCACCAGGCCGGCATCCTCCACCGCGACATCAAGCCCGACAACTTCTTCCTCGTGCCGGATGGAGGCGGTTTCCGCGTGAAGCTGCTGGATTTCGGCCTCGCGAAACCCCTGGACGCGGCGGGCGGCGTGACGCGCACGGGCATGGTGGTCGGCACCCCCCAGTACATGAGCCCCGAACAGGTGCGGGGCCGCGCCCTGGACCGGCGCAGCGACCTCTACGCGCTGGCGGCGACCGTCTACGAGGCGCTTTCAGGGCGCCGACTCATCCAGACCGAATTCTCCATGGAAGTCTTCTCGGCCATCACCCGGGGCCAGCACGCGCCCATCGCCAGCCTCGTGCCCAGCCTTCCCCGAGACTTGGTGGAGAGCGTGGAGTCCGCGCTGGCCCTGGACCCCGAGGCCCGCCCTGGAGACCTCGAAACCTGGGTGGAGCTGCTGGCCTCGGGCCTGGAGCGGATGCGGCCCCAGGGCCTCGGCTGGCCCCCCATTCCGCTGGAAGGGTTCGCGCAAGCCACGAAGGTGGAAGGCTCCGAGCCGACGGCGCAGAATCCGTCGGCTTAGGGACAGGCTCCCAGCCTGTCAAACTGGGGGGATGACGGATTTCCTGCCCCCTCACGACAGCCCCGAGCTGGAGCGCTTCGAGCACCCCCTGGCGAGCCGCTATGCCAGCAAGGCCATGGTGCGCCTCCTTTCGCCCCTCTACCGCCAGCGCGTCTGGCGGCGGCTCTGGATCGCCCTCGCCGAAAGCGAGCAGGAGATGGGCCTGCCCGTCACCGCGTCCCAGGTCGCCGAACTCCGCGCCAGCCAGGATGCCGTGGACTTGGATGCCATCGCGGAGCACGAAGCGGCCCTGCGCCACGATGTCATGGCCGCGATCCACGCCTGGGGCGACCAGGCGCCCGCCGCGCGGCCCATCATCCACCTGGGCGCGACGAGCTGCTTCGTCACCGACAACGGCGACCTCCTCATCTGCCAGGAGGCGCTCCAGCTCCTCCGCCGCCGCCTGCAGGATGTCATCGCCGCGCTGGCGAAGTTCGCGGAGGAGTGGAAGGACCAGCCGACGCTGGGCTTCACGCACTTCCAGCCCGCGCAGCCGACGACGGTGGGCAAGCGCGCGACCCTGTGGATCCAGGACCTGCTGCTGGACCTCGACGACCTCGACCATGTGATCGCCACGACGCCCGTGCGCGGCCTCAAGGGCACGACGGGCACCCAGGCCAGCTTCCTGGAGCTCTTCGAAGGGAACGGCGCGAAGGTCGCCGAACTGGAATCGCGCTTCTGCGAGAAGGTGGGCTTCGACGCCATCCCCGTCAGCGGCCAGACCGCCACGCGGAAACTCGAGGACCGCATCGGCCAGGTGCTTTGCGGGATCGCGGCCAGCGCGAGCAAGTTCGCCTGCGACCTGCGCCTCCTGCAGCATCTCAAGGAGGTCGAGGAGCCCTTCGAGACCAAGCAGATCGGCTCCTCCGCCATGCCCTACAAGCGCAACCCCATGCGGTCGGAGCGCATCAATTCCCTCGCCCGCTTCGTGCTGGGCCTCATGCCTTCGAGCTACCAGACGAGCGCGACGCAGTGGATGGAGCGCACGCTCGACGACAGCGCGCACCGCCGCCTCACCATCAGCCAGGGCCTGCTGGCGGTGGACGCCATCCTCGTCCTCTACCGCAATGTCGCCACGGGCCTCGTCGTGAACGACAAGATGATCGGCTCGCGCCTCATGGGCGAGCTGCCCTTCATGGCCGCCGAAGTGCTGCTCATGGAGGCCGTGAAGCGCGGCGGAGACCGCCAGGATCTCCACGAGAAGTTCCGCGTGGCCGCCTTGGAGGCGGGGCGCCGCATCAAGCAGGAGGGCCGCCCCAACGAACTGCTTTCGCTGCTCGCCGCGGATCCCGCCTGGGCCATGACCGAGGCCGAGCTGGTGAAGCTGCTGGACGCGAAGCGCTTCACCGGACGCGCCTCCGATCAGGTTTCCGAATTCCTCGCGGGCCCCGTGAAGGCCGCGCTGAAGGACCACCGCGCCGCGGCCGAAGAAGCCGTGCGCGTCTAAGGGATCAACATGCTGAAGCTTGCCGTCATCGGCGCCCAGGGCCTCCTGGGACGCGAACTCGCGGGGGCGCTGGAGCCCCACGCCTCCGTGCTGCCCCTGGCCACGGCCGCCCTCACGCGGGACGAGGAAGAGGGCGACATCGTCCTCTTCGCGCCGGACAAGGCGATGCTGGAAGGCATCGACGCGGTCATCCTCACGGCGACGCCGCCCGAGGGGCTGCTGGAGGATTTCAAGGGCCGCATCCTCGACGCGCGGCCTGAAGGCGCGGAAGGCGAGCCGCTGCCCTTCGGCCCTTGGCCCAAGGGCGAGCAGCGCCTCAAGCTGCGCCCCGCCGTGGAGCAGGTGCTCGCGCTCCTGCCCAAGCTGGTGGCGGGCGTGAGCGCCGTGCGCGGCACGCACCTGCGCGCGGTGGCGCACCTGGGCGACGCGGGCGTCATGGGCCTCCACGAGCAGACGAAGGCCATCCTCCTGGGCGAGGATCCGGATACGGAATCCCTCGGTTACCGCGCGGCCTTCGAGATCGTGCCCCAGGCGCCCCGCGGCGCGCTCATCGAGGTGCGCGTGCCCGTCTTCCACGGCGACCTCCTCGTGCTGCACCTCACGGGCGAAGGCCTCAAGGCCCTCGATGCGCCGGCCGGCGTGGCCTGGACGAAAACGCCGCCCTCCAGCCGCGAGGTGGCCGTGAGCTCGGACCTGCTCGCGAACCTGCATCTCGACGCGGACGGGAAGGGCGGCACGCTGACGCTGGGCTTCGATCCCATCCTCTGGGGCGTGCTGCGCCCCGTGATGCGCGCCTTCGCGCTCATGGACTGATGGCTAAGAAATTCGAGGGCCCCCAAGGGCGCGGCGACTTCTTCAAGTCCCTGGGCACGCTCTTCGGCGGCTTCGTGGCGGACAAGCTCGAGGAGGCCGTCACCAAGGTAAGCCCCAAGCAACTCCGGCCACCTGGGGCGCTGGACGAGTTCGCCTTCCTCACGGCCTGCACCCGCTGCGACAAGTGCATCGAAGCCTGCCCCCAGGACGCGCTCGTGAAGGCGGGGCCATCGGCGGGCCTCGGCCTCCACGCGCCCGTGCTGGAGCCGCGCCGCATGGCCTGCTTCCTCTGCTCCGAGCTGCCCTGCGTGACGGCCTGTCCCGAAGGCGCGCTCGTGTGGCCGAAGCGGAAGCTCGAAGACGGCACGGAGCTGGAAGGCCCCCGGGCCGTGAAGATCGGCACGGCGAAGGTGAAGGAGCAGCTCTGCCTCACCTTCCCAAAGGATGAGCGCGAAGCCGTGCCCTGCCGCACCTGCGTGGACCGCTGCCCCTATCCCGACGAGGCCATCCGCATGGTGAAGGTCGAGGGCGAGTTGGACCATCCGGAAGTCATCGAGGATGTCTGCACCGGCTGCGGCCTTTGCACCTTCGGTTGCCCCGCGCCGGAGGCGGCCATCGTCGTGGAGCCGCGGCGCTGACTGGCGCCCGGCCTGAATCGGGCTAGGCTGGGGATATGAATCGGCTCCTGCGCGTACTGATGGCGGCGGTCTTCGTGACCGCGGGCTGGGTCCACGCGCCGATGCCGGCGCGGCCCTGCTGCCCCTGCGCTCCGGTGCCCGGCTGCTGCCCCCTCACGGCGCCCTCCGCCCACGCGCTGCCCGCCCAGGGCCCGCGCCTGAAGGCGCGGAAGGCGGCCCAGGTCCCTGCGAGTCCCTCCTTCATCGCCGCGGCGCCGGAGGATGGCTGGGACGCGTCCGTCCTCCAGCCGGTTCATGGCCTCGCGGCGAAGCAGCGCCGGGCCTGGTTGAGGGTCTGGCGGATCTGAGGGCGCGGCCCAGGCTCGCGTCCTTACTTCCCTCAAACCTCATCCAATGGAGTTTTCCATGTTGAAAGCCATGCTCGCCCTGGCCGCGCTGACCGTCTTCCCGGCGCAGGCCCCCAAGGCGCCGTCCACCTGCGCCTGCTGCGAAACCAGCTGCGCCCAGGCCTGCTGCGGAAGTTGCCACGCCGCGCCGGCCACCAAGGCCCAGGTGAAGGATTGCGGCTGCTGCGACTGCGGTTGCTGCTGAGTGATGTGTGTCCCGGCGGCCGGGCTTGCGCCCGGCCGCCGTCTTGAAGCTGGACCG
>DATJFC010000067.1:0-5313 GCA_035495995.1 Holophagaceae bacterium | reverse complement strand
TGGCGGGATCTGCCGCGCCGCATCGCTCTTGTCTTTGAGGATGGCAGCGAAGCCTTCGCGAGCGTGGACGAGGACCAGTTCAACGAGGAGAAGGCCAGCAGCGTCCAGTTCCTCATCTTCAAGGTTGGGGATCGCGCGCCCAAGGGGATGCGGGTGGATCATCCGGATTACCGGTCCGAAGTGGCGTTCACGGAGGCTCAGCGCGCGGCGCTTCTGGCGGATTTGGGGGCCTGAGCCCGGCCTTCTTGCTATAGGCTCAGGGCCATGTCCATCACCGCGCGACTCAAGGCCTTCGCCGTCCGCCGCCGCCGGTGGTTCTACGCGGTGGGCGCGCTCTTCGTCCTCTACAGCGGCTTCGGTTTCCTCGCCGCGCCGGGGATCCTGAAGTCCAAGCTGGAGGCGGCGCTTTCGGAGGCGACGCACCGCAAGGCCACCATAGCGAAGGTCCGCGTGAATCCGCTCGTGCCCTCCGTGACGGTGGAAGGCCTGGAGATCCGCGCCAAGGACGGCGGCCCCTGGGTCGCCTGCGAGCGCCTCTACGTGAACGCCCGGGTGCTGCCCCTGATGTGGCGCACGATCGCGCTCAAGGAGCTGGAGATCACGCGGCCTTCCGTGCAGATCACGCTGGACGCGAAGGGCAGGCCCGAGTTCGCGGACCTCTTCGAAGGCGCGCCCGCGGCGGCCACGCCGGAGAAGCCCTCCAAGCCGTGGGCCTTCGCCATCCAGCACTTCGGCCTCAGCGAGGGCCGCGTGCCCTTCGTGGACCGCTCCACGACTCCCGATTTCCGCACGGCCCTCGGCCCGCTGAGCCTCACCCTCGACAACTTCCGCACGGCGCCGGGCTCCAACGGCGAGTATGCCTTCGAGGCCCGCTCGGACACGGGCGAGCGGCTGGCCTGGTCCGGCACCTTCGGCGTGAGCCCTCTCGCCTCCAGCGGGCGGCTCATCTTCCAGAACCTGGACCTCGTGAGGTACGGCCCCTACCTCCATGAGGCGCTGGACATGGAGCTGCGCGGCGGCAAGGCGGACCTGGACATCCCCTACCGTTTCGCCTGGAGCCCTTCCTCGAAGATCGCCTCCATCGCGGGCGCCAAGCTGGCGCTGACCGGGCTCCAGGTGGCGCGGCCCGGCGGCGCGGACACGGACATGGGCTTCCCCGCCCTCGAGGCGAGCGGCATCCGCGCGGACCTGCTGGCGAACCGCGTGGAGGTGGGCCTCGTCACGGCGAAGGACGGATCTCTCACCGCCACCCGCTCCCAGGACGGATCCCTCAACCTCGCCAAGCTCTTCGGCCCTCCGCCGGGCGTGAAGCCCAAACCGAAGGACCCGGACGCCAAGCCCCTCGACTTCAAGCTGGACGAGGCCGCGCTCCAGAACTTCCGCCTCGCCTGGGAGGACCAGGCGCCCGCGCGCCCGGTGCGCGTGGACCTTTCCGCGCTGGACCTCAAGCTGCGCGACTTCACGCTGGATCCCGCGCACGCGGCTGAGGCCGACCTCCAGACGAAGATCGGAGAAGCCGGCACGCTGCATCTCGCGGGTCCCGTGCATCTGCTGGGCTTCAGCGCGGATCTGGCGGCGGAGGGCGAGGGCCTCGACCTGCCGCCCATCGACCCCTACTTCGAGCCCGCGCTGGACATGCGCCTCAACAGGGGCCGCCTCGGCCTCAAGGGCAAGCTGCACCTGGGCTTCGAAGGCGCGAAGCGCGACGGCCTCGGCTACGCCGGCGATGGCTGGATCGAGGATTTCGAAGCGGCGGACGGCCGCGACCACGAGGTGATGCTGCGGTGGAAGCGCCTCCAGCTTTCAGGCCTCGACGCCGCCACCGCGCCGCTCAGCGTGAAGCTGCGGACGCTCGCCTGGACCGCGCCGGAGGGCCGCCTCGTCATCGCGCAGGACGGCACGACGAATGTGGCCCGCGCGCTCAAGCTCGCGGAGCAGAAACCCGCATCGCCCCCCGCGGCGGTGATCACGCCCACGCCCGCGCCGCCGCCGGGGGCCGCGCCCATGCGGCTCGCCATCGGCCTCATCACGATGAACGCGGGCCGCCTCTCCTTCATCGACCGCAGCCTCACCCCCAACGCGGCGCTCCTGCTGGACCAGCTCCAGGGCCGCTACGAGCAGCTCTCCACGGATCCCGCCGCCGTCTCCAAGGTGGACTTCAAGGGCCTGGCGGGCGGGCTCGCGCCGCTGACGATCCAGGGCCGCGCCATGCCCTTCCGCACGGACCAGGACACGGATGTGACGGTGAAGATCGACGGCTCCGACCTCGCCGACTTCGATCCCTACGTGCGCAAGTACATCGGCCGACCCGTGCAGAAGGGCAAGCTGGACCTGGACGCCCATGTGGCCATCCAGCACCGGAACCTCGACGTGCTCGCGAAGGCGAAGCTGGACCAGTTCTACCTGGGCGACAAGGTGGACAGCCCCGACGCCACGCGCCTGCCGGTGAAGCTCGCGCTGGCCATGCTGCGTGACCGCCACGGCGTCATCGACCTCGAGCTGCCCGTGCAGGGCGACCTCGACGACCCCGATATCAAGTACGGCAAGATCGTATGGAAGGCCATCCTCAATGTGCTGGGCAAGGTCGCGGCGAGCCCCTTCACCATGCTGGGCAAGCTCTTCGGGGGCGGCGAGGACTTGAGCTTCCTCGCCTTCGCGCCGGGCTCCGACCAGCTCGGGCCCGATTCCCGCGCGAAACTCGCGGCCCTCGCGAAGTCCCTCGCGGAGCGGCCCGATCTGCGGCTCAGCGTGGAAGGCGAGGCGGATCCCGGCGCCGACGGCGCGACCCTGCGCCGCGCGGAACTGGACCGGAAGCTGGTGGGCGTGGGCATGCGGCGGCTCTTCTTCTCGACCTTCCCCGCGGATCCCAAGGCCAAGGCGCCGGAGCCGCCGGCCGCCGAGATGGAGCAGCGCCTCCTCGCCGCGCAGCCCGTGGATCCCGCGGCGCTCGCCGACCTCGCCCAGCGGCGCGCCAAGGCCGTCCTGGCCGCGCTGCAGGCCTTGCAGGCGCCGCAGGACCGCGTCTTCCAGACCATGGGCACGCGCACGGGAGACGAGGCGGCCCAGTCCAAGGTCTGGTTCGCGGTGCAGTGACTTCCGGGTTCCGCGGCGCTATTCCTTCAACCGGTAGCCGACGCCCGCCTCGGTGACCAGGTGCTTCGGCCGCGCGGGATCGGCCTCCAGTTTGTGGCGGAGCTGGGCCATGTAGACGCGGAGGTAGTGGGGCTGGGCGGCGGGCGAGCCGCCCCACACTTCCTTCAGCAGCTGCCGGTGGGTGAGCACCCTCCCCGCGTGGCGCGCGAGAGCCGCCAGCAGCTTGAATTCGTTGGGCGTGAGGTGCACCGGGAGCCCGCGCGCCGTCACTTCGCGCCGCGCGAAGTCCACCTCCCATTCCGCGGTGCGGAAGACGGACTCGGCTTCAGGGCCTCCGGGGCGGTGGCGCAAGGCCACGCGCATGCGCGCCAGCAGCTCGCCGGTGCTGAAGGGCTTGGTGAGGTAGTCGTCGGCGCCGGCGTCGAGGGCCTCGATCTTGTCCCGCTCCTGGCCGCGGGCGGAGAGGACGATGATGGGCGTCCGTGTCCACTCCCGCAGCCGCTTGGTCAGCTCCAGCCCGTCCAGGTCCGGCAGGCCCAGATCCATGAGGACGAGGTCCGGCTGGTGGCTGGCCGCGAGGCTGAGCCCTTCGCGCGCCGTCTCCGCCTCGATCAGCTTGTAGCCCCCGCCTTCGAGCGCCACCCGGAGGAAGCGGCGCATGGGCGCCTCGTCCTCCACCAGCAGCACGGTCGCGTCGCTCATGGGCCGCTCATCCTTCCATGGGGTTCTCTTCGTCCGGCGGCGCGGGCGGCGCCTCTCCGAGCGGAAGCGTGACATAGAACTGCGCGCCGCCGGTGTGGTGGCGGTTGGAGGCTCGGATGGAGCCGCCGTGCGCTTCGACGATGCCTCTGCAGATGGCGAGGCCGAGCCCCGCGCCGCCGCCCTTCGCTTCCGGGCCGCGCACGAGCTTGTCGAAGATCCGCTCCTCGAACCCTTCCGGGATGCCGGGGCCGCGATCGCCGATGGAGAGGGTGAGCGAGGCGCCCGAGGCCCAGGCCTTGATCTCGATGGGGTCGGCGCCGTGGCGCAGGGCGTTCTCCAGCAGGTTCACGAGGGCCTGCTCGAACAGCGCCGGATCCACCTGGGCCATGGGCAGGTCCGGCGGCAGGTCCACGCGGATGTCGCGGCCCGCGGCCGCGCCCTCCAGCCGCGCCAGGGCCGAGCCCACCAGCTCCTCCATCGGCACCCATTCCTTCCCCACCTTCAGCGAGCCGGACTCCAGGCGGGTGATGTCCAGGAGGTTGGTCACGAGCCGGTGCATGCGCTGCGATTCCTCCTGGATGGTCTGGGCCAGCTCCCGCGATTCCGGAGAGAGCTGCTTTCCCGCGAGCAGGGTCGTCGCGGCGCCCATGATGCCGCCCAGGGGCGTGCGCAGGTCGTGGGAGACGGAGGAGAGCAGCGCGCTGCGGAGCCGCTCCTCGTCCGCGAGGCGGTGCGCTTCCCCCGCGCGTTCCGCCAGCAGGGCGCGCTCGATGGCGAGGGCCGTCTGGTTCGCGAAGGCCTCCAGCAGGCGCAGGTTGTCGGGTTCGATCCACCGCGGCGCGCCTTCGGGAAGGAGCCCCATGACGCCGATGACGCCGGAGGCGCCCTTGAGCGGGAGGTAGGTGGCGCTGGCTCCGGGGAGCGTGCCCGTGCCCATGCCCGCGGCCTCGCCGTGCTCCATCGCCCATTGGGCCACGCCCAGCTCCTGCGGGTTCAGCGGGAAGCCCGCCGCGCCGGAGGGCACGAGGCGCCCTTCGGGATCCGGCAGCATCACCGTGGAGCGCCCCTGGAACTGCTCGGCGATGTTGTGGATGGCCGAGGCGACGAGGTCGGAAGACCCGCCCGTGCGCGCCAGCTCCTCGCTCAGCTTGTAGAGGGCCTGGGTGCGCTGCTCCCGGGCCCGCGCCAGGCGGGCCTGCTGGCGGATGCGCTCGGTGAGGTTGCTGATGAGCAGGCCCACCAGCAGCATCACGCCGAAGGTGCCCACGTGGCGGAAGTCCGTGACGGCGAAGGTCTGGTAGGGCGGGATGAAGAACCAGTCGAAGGCCGCCACGCTCAGCAAGGAGGCGAGCAGCGAGGGCCAGCGGCCGAGCCGGGTCGCCACGAGGACGATGGCGAGCAGGTAGACCATGACGATGTCCGCCAGGTCGGGATGGCGGAAGAAGAAGTGAGAGACGCCCGTGGCCGCCGCCACCGCGGCGGTGGCCCAGGCGTAGGCCGAGGGGCCGGGCCCTTTGG
>DATJFC010000066.1:0-4199 GCA_035495995.1 Holophagaceae bacterium | reverse complement strand
GCACCTGGGAGGAGAGCAGCGAGGCCGCGCCCACGGACCGCCCCAAGGCCATCGTGCTGGGCAGCGGACCCAACCGCATCGGCCAGGGCGTGGAGTTCGACTGCTGCTGCGTCCAGGCGGTGGAGGCCATCCGCGCCAGCGGCGTGGAGGCGATCCTCATCAACTGCAACCCCGAGACCGTGAGCACGGACTTCGACACCAGCGACCGCCTCTACTTCGAGCCCCTCACCTTCGAACATGTGAAGGCCATCGTGGACCGCGAGGCCGCCACGGGCGCGCTCATGGGCGTCTTCACCCAGTTCGGAGGCCAGACTCCCCTCAAGCTCGCGGGCAGCCTGGACGCGGCGAAGGTGCCGCTGCTCGGGACCGCGCACAAGGCGATTCTGGAAGCCGAAGACCGCGAGCGCTTCGGCGAGGTGCTGCGTCGCCTCGGCATCCCCGCCGCCGAATGGGGCATGGCTACGAGCCTGGACGAGGCCCGCGTTGTCGCCGCGCGCATCAGCTACCCCGTGATGGTGCGCCCCAGCTTCGTGCTCGGCGGCCGCGCCATGGCGGTGGTCTTCGACGACGCCGGCCTCGAGAAGTACATGCGGGAGGCCGTGGCCGTGAGCGAGGACCAGCCCGTGCTGCTGGACCGCTTCCTGGACGGCGCCCAGGAGCTGGACATCGATCTGGTCTGCGACGGCACCGACACGGCGGTGGCCGGATTGCTCGCCCACATCGAAGAGGCCGGCATTCACAGCGGCGACAGCTTCGCGGTGATCCCCGCCCAGGGCGTGGACCCGGCCGTCCTCGCCACGGTGGAGGCGCAGAGCCGCCGCCTCGCGCTGGAGATCGGCGTGCGCGGCCTGCTCAACCTCCAGTGGGCGGTGAAGGACGGCGTGGCCTACTGCCTCGAAGCCAACCCCCGGGCCAGCCGCACGGTGCCCTTCGTGAGCAAGGCCACGGGCGTGGACTGGGCGGGCGTCGCCGCGCGCATCGGCATCGGCCAGTCGCTGAAGGCACAGGGCGTCAAGGACGGCGTCGCGAAGGCGGTGTGCGTGAAGGGCGTCGTCTTCCCCTTCGCCAAGTTCCCGGGCGTGGACCCCATCCTCGGGCCCGAGATGAAGAGCACGGGCGAGGTCATGGGCATCGGCGCCAGCTTCGGCGAGGCCTACGCCAAGGCCCTGCTGGCGGCGGGCATCCCGCTGCCGCCCAACGGGACGGTCTTCATCAGCGTCAACGACCAGGACAAGCCGCGCCTGGAGGAGCTGGCCACGCGCCTCACGCGCATGGGCTTCGGCCTCTGCGCCACGGAAGGGACGGCCCGGCATCTCGAGACGGTCGGCTACAAGGTGCGCCGCATCTTCAAGGTGAACGAAGGCCGCCCCCACGCCGTGGACCTGCTGAAGAATGGCGAAATCCACTGGGTCATCAACACGCCGCTGGGGCGCGACGCCTTCTTCGACGAGGGCGCCATCCGCAAGGAGGCCCTGCGCCTCAAGATCCCCTGCCTCACCAACATGAACGCCGCCCTCGCCGCCTGCGACGCCGTGGAGACGCTGCGCGGCGACCTGCAGGCGCGGGCGATCCAAAGCCTTTAACCCTTGAACCGCAGATCCCGCCGATGACGCGGATTTTAAAATCTGTGGAATCTGCGTCATCTGCGGTTAAGACTTTTCAATCGGAACGCGGAGGTGTCCATGTCCACGATGGAAGAGCGCATCCGGGCCTTCATGTCGAGCGGCCCCTACGCGGTCGTGGGCGCCAGCTCGGACCGGGGCAAGTACGGCAACAAGGTGCTGCGCGCCTACCAGCAGCACGGCCAGGAGGTCTATCCGATCAACCCGCGGGCGGAGGAGATCGAAGGCCTCAAGGCCTATCCGTCGCTCGCCGCCGTGCCCGTGCGCATCCGCGCCGTGTCCATCATCACCCCGCCCAAGATCACCGAGCAGGTGGTGAAGGAGGCCGCGGCCGCGGGCGTGAAGTTCGTGTGGATGCAGCCTGGCGCCGAAAGCGACGAGGCCATCCGCAGCGCGGAGGAGCTGGGCATGGAGGTCATCGCCGGCGGGCCCTGCTACCTCGTGCTCGCGCATTACCACGAATGAATTGATCCGGCGATTCCAGCGATTTCAGCGGTGGGGATGCGGTTTTCAATCGGCGGAATCGCTGGAATCGCCGGATGATTTGCTTTCCCCAGGATTGCCAGATGACCGCTGAATCGCCATTCACCCTCCTCTTTCCCGGCCAGGGCACGGAGGCCGTGGGCATGTCGGCGCCTTGGATCGCCAACGAGGCGTGGAACGCCACGCTCGGATCCGCGGAGCGCCACACGGGCTACGCGCTGCGGAAGCTGATGGCGGAGGGGCCCATCGAGGCCCTGCGCTTCCAGCGCCACGCGCCCTGCGCGGTGCTCGCCCACAGCGTCGGGCTCTACCGCGCCCACCGCGCGGCGGGGATGCCGGCCCCGGTGGCGGCCACGGGCCACAGCATGGGCTTCTTCTCGGCGGTGGTGGCTTCGGGCGTCGTGCCCCTGGAGGCGGCGCTGGATCTCATCACGGCGGTGGAAGAGGAGAGCGAGGCCCGCTTCGGCGCGGGCGCCATGGGCATGGCCTTCGTCATCGGCCTGGGCGAAGGCGAAGTCCAGGCCGCCCTGACGCGGCATTCGGAACTGGCGCTCTCGAACCGCAATGGCAGGGCCCAGTTCACGGTGTCCGGGCCCAAGGCGGCGCTCGAAGCCTTCGTCGAGGAGCTGCGGCCCGCGGCGCTCAAGTGCGGCCTGTTGCCGGTGCAGCATCCGCTCCACGGCCCGCACATGGTCGCGCTCGTGCCGGCGGTCGCGCGCAGGCTGGCGGGCGTGGCGCCTGCGGCGCCGGACTTCCCGCTCATCTCCCACTTCGACGGGCGCCTGCTCCGGGCGGGCGGCGAGATCTGGGACGAGGCCGTCGCGGGCCCGGCTCTGCCCGTGGACTGGCTGCGGGTGGTGGCGGCGCTGAAAGACCTTGGCGCCCCCTTGGCGGAATGCGGCTTCGGCACGCAGCTCACGGGCCTGACGCGGTGGGCGGACCGCGATCTGGCCGTCCGCTCGCTCCAGATCCCGTAACCTTTCGCGGGTCCGGACCATCCAAGGATTCGATACGCTGAATCCGTGGAGACCGCCCGCCCGACCCCGCCCCTCCGCGCCCGTTTCCGCGAGCGCGGCTTCACGATGGCCCTGCTCCTGGCCATGATCGTCGTGATGTTGATCCTCACGGCCAAGGCGGCCCCCCTGGCGACCGCGGTGGTGCAGCGGGACAACGAGGCGGAGCTGATCTTCCGGGGCGAGGCCATCGCCAACGCCCTGCGGATTTACAAGGCCCGCACGGGCGCCTATCCCACCACCCTCGACGACCTCATGAAGCAGCGGCCCCGAATCCTCCGGAAGGCCTACAAGGACCCCATGACCCGCGAAGGAGACTGGGACTACCTCTACCAGGTGCAACCAGGGACCACCGGCGACGCCACGGGCCTGCCCATCGTCGGCGTCCGCAGCAAGAGCCTGAAGGACAGCATCAAGGTCTACGAGAACAAGACGGTCGTGCATGACTGGGTCTTCTCCGCCGACGCCAACATCCTCGGGCTGCCCGGGTCCGACACGGGCGGGAAGGGCGGCCCCGGCTCGGCCCCCGGGCCGGGCAAGGGAGGCGCCGACAACGGCGGTTCGGGCAAAGGGGGCTCCCCGTCGGGCGACCCCTCCCCCAAGGATTGAGGCTGAAGTGAAAAAAACCCTCTTCGCGATTTTCTTTCTCGCGGCCGGGTCCGCGCTGGCCTACCTGGGCGCGCGCACGCTCAGGCCCGCGCAGGCGGAGGCGCCCGTCTCCATGTCCCTCCAGGACTGGGCCAAGGCCCTCGAGGCCAGGGGCGTCCAGGTGAGCGCCGGGGTGTGGGACATCCAGAGCGGCAAGCTCGTCGAGGGCTGGAAGGAGACCCAGATCCTCCCTCCCGCCAGCACCACCAAGGCGCTGACGACCTACGCCCTGATGAAGATCTGGAAGCCCAGCTACACCGTGCCTACGGAGGTCTGGGGCGACCTCCAGAACGGCGTCGTGAAGGGCGACCTCGTTTTCAAAGGCGCGGGCGACCCGCTCCTGACCGACGAGCAGATCTGGATGATCGCGGAAGGCCTCAAGAAAACGGGCGTCACCAAAGTGACGGGCCGCGTGGTGGCGGACCAGAGCTTC
>DATJFC010000065.1:0-6006 GCA_035495995.1 Holophagaceae bacterium | reverse complement strand
TCCATGGGGCGGCGATGACGCCTTCGACTTCCGTGAATCCGCTGGGAAGGGCGCGTTCCCATCCTGCCCGTTGATGGAGGTTGCCCAAGGTGCCCCAGGCGAGCGCGAGGCCCAAGGGGACGGCCGCGAGGCGCCGCAAGCGGAAGAGCGCAGCGCTGGCCAGCACGAGGGCCCAGCCCAGCGCGATCCCTCCGCGGGGCAGCGCGCCGTTCCAATCCTCCGGAATGAGCCAGGGCAGGGCGCAGCTCGGGACGAGGGCCCAAGCCAGAGGCCATGCCGGGGCCCCGGCCAGGCGCCGCCACAGGTTTTCGCGCGTGAGCATCCGCCCAGTGTAGACGGCGTTCCGATCTTGACGCTCCCCGTCCACCGTTGGACAGTGGGCGAGTGGACTCTCCGCGCATCCTGCTGGTGGACGACGATCCAGGCCTCCTGGATCTGGTGTCGGAACTGCTCGCGCGGCGCGGGCACGAAGTGGTGCAGACGGGCTCGGGCCTGAGGGCCGCCCAATTGCTCAAGTCGGAGCGGTTCGACCTGGCCATCCTCGACCTGCTTCTGCCCGATCTCAGCGGATTGGACCTCGCCCAGCTGGCGATGCGGGATCCGGACACGGTCGTGGTGGTGCTTTCGGGCTCCACCTCCGTCGAGCAGGCGCTCCAGGCCATGCGCATGGGCATCTACGACTATGTGATCAAGCCCTTCCAGGTGGAGCAGCTGGAGCACACGCTGCAGCGCGCCATGGAGAAGGCGCGGCTCAACAAGGAGAACAAGCGGCTCCGCAGCCAGCTGGGCGGCGAGGAGGACGCGCCCCGGATGGTGGGTTCCTCCACCTACCATCGCCAGATCCTCGACCTGACGGACCGCGTGGCCGCCTCGGGCAGCACGGTGCTGGTGACGGGCCCTTCCGGCACCGGCAAGGAGATCGTGGCGCGGGCGATCCATGCCGCGAGCCCGCGGGTCAAGCAGCCCTTCGTGGCCATCCACTGCGGGGCGATCCCGGAGTCCCTGCTGGAGGATGAGCTCTTCGGCCATGTGCGCGGCGCCTACACGGACGCGCGCACGGACCGCCCCGGCCGCTTCCTCCAGGCGGAGGGCGGCACCCTGTTCCTGGACGAGATCGGCACCATGCCCGCGAGCCTCCAGGTGAAGCTGCTGCGGGTGCTCCAGGAGCGGGAAGTGACCCCGCTGGGCTCGGACCGCAGCGTGCGCGTGGATGTGAGGCTCATCGCCGCGACCAACGAGGACTTGCAGGCCCGCGTCGCCGATAAGGGCTTCCGGGAAGACCTTTTCTATCGCCTCAATGTCATCCCCATCCAGCTCAAGCCGTTGAAAGAGCACCCTGAGGACATCGCGGCGCTGACGGCCCATTTCATCCGCCAGTTCGCGCGGCGCATGGGGCGGCCCTTGAAGCAGGTGGATGCCGAGGCCCTGCGCGCGCTGGAGGCCCATGCCTGGCCCGGCAATGTGCGCGAGCTGGAGAACGCCATCGAACGGGCCATGGCCCTGGGCACGGATCCGGAACGGCTCCGCTTGGAGGACCTTCCCGCGCCGGTGGCCAGCTTGGCCGCCCCCGCGCCCGCGGGGCTGCCGTCCTTCACCCCGGGCGCCGACCTTCCCGCCTTCCTGCTGGAGGTGGAGCGCCGCAGCATCGGCGAAGCGCTCCAGGCCTGCCGGGGCAACAAGAGCGAGGCGGCGCGGCGCCTGGGCATGGCCCGCACGACCCTGCTGCACCGCATCAAGGCCCTCGGGCTCCCCGAAGGCGCGAAGGAGGCCCCATGAGGTCCCGGAATCTGGCCCTTCTCCTCCTGGCCGCTCCGCTGGCGGCCTGGACGCCGCGCCTCCACGAGGCGGCGACGATCAAGGCGGTCCGCATGGTGCCCCGGCGCCTGTCGCTTCTGCTCCGCGCCCATCCTCAGGTCCTTCTCGAAGCGGCCAAGGGCCAGGCCAACGACCAGCCGGCCACGGCGGAGGATGTCGAATCCGAGTTCCGCACCATCCTGCGGATGAGCAAGGAGGGCGTCTCCGCCGAGGACCTCACGCGGGAGCTGGGCACCCTCGCCCATCTGGTCCAGTCCCTGCACGACCCATCCTGCACCACCGGGGTGACGCCGCTCCGCGACACCTTCGAAGCCTATGCTGACGAGAAGTTCCCGAAGCTGGTGGTCACCCGCGAGCCCTTCTGGGCCCTGGACGGCCCCCTGGACCCCGCCTCGAAGCTCCAGGACTGGTCGGCCACCAAGGCCCAGCGGACCAAGCTTCTGGAGGGTTGCGTGGACGCCACCGGGAAGCGATTGGGCCTTTGGGACGATCTGAGTCTGCCGTTCGCCGAGCTCCAGCTGTCTTTCTCCAACTCGGTGCATGCCACGGCGAACCTCTGGTTGCTCCTCTACCGCCAGGCGGGCGCCCTCTGGCCTCTTCCACCGGATTCCGATGCATCGCAGACTCAGGTTCCCTAGTCATTAGTCCGATTCCGATCTATGTTTTCTAATCCCTGACCCCCCCAGGAGTCCTCCATGGCCACCTACACCCGCGCCGGTTCCTACCTGCTCGCCGCCGAGTTGGCGAAGGATCCCTTCGGCAGCCTGCACCGCGGCATCCAGACGGGCGGGACCGCCTTCGACCGGCACCTCCTGGTCCGCACCTTCTCGGACGAGCTGTTCCAGGCGGGCATGGGGACGAAGGCCGCGGAGGTGGAGAAGATCCTGCCTCAGCTCGGCGGTTCCCGCGCTTTCGGCCTGGGCTACCGCTACGAGGGCGGGAAGACCCCCCTGTGCGCCTGCGACTACGTCCCCGGCCGCAGCCTCGGCCAGCTCATCGAGAAAGCCCAGCATGAGCAGCTCCCCTTCGGCGTGGACCACGCCCTCTCCGTCATCCAGGGCGTGGCCCAGGCGGTGGCGCAAATGCAGTCGAAGGGCCTCGCCCACGGGCTGCTCAGCCCCCACAGCATCTGGGTGAGCTTCGAGGGCGCCGCCCAGCTCATCGACGCGCCCTACGCTGCGGCCATGAAGAGCTACCTGCCCCGCTCCACCGCCATGCAGAACTGGCTGGCGCCCTACCTGCAGATGCAGAGCGGCACGCCCCTGCAGCAGGACCTCTTCGGCGTCGGCGCCATCCTCTACGAGCTGCTGACCTTCAAGAAGCTGCCCATCGGCGGCGACCTCCGCGGCGTCATCGACGGCGCGACGCTGAAGGCGGCCCAGGAAGACGGCCCGGTCCCGCCCGAGATCAAGGCCTTCCTCACGCGGCTGCTGGTGCCCGGCAACGCCTTCACGACCGTGGAATCCTTCAACGCCGAGCTGGAGCGCGTGCTCTACGACGGCGACTACAGCCCCACGACCTTCAACATGGCCTTCTTCATGCACACCCTCTTCCGCGAGGAGAACGAGCGGGATGTGGCGGCCATGAAGGCCGAGCAGGCGGAGAACTACACCGCCTACACGGCCGCGGGAGAAGCGCTGCGCTCGGGCGCGACCCGCTCCCAGCACATCGAGGGGTTCGTGGAGCCCGAGAAGGGGATGAACAAGGGCCTCATCATCGGCATCGGCGCCGCGGTCGTCTTGCTGGCGGGCGTCGCCATCTACTCTTTCGCAGGCTCCCAGAAGAACGCCGAAGCTCAGAAGCTGCTGGTGCAATTGCAGCAGCAGAAGGCCCTGCTCGATCAGGAGAAGGCGGATCTGGAAGCCCAGAACAACGCGAACCAGCAGAAGCAGGCCCAGATCCAGCAGCAGCTCTCGACCACGACGAGCGCCTCCGAGAAGGCCGCCCTGCAGAAGCAGCTGGAAGACGCCCAGAAGAAGCAGCAGGACCTCGAGGCCCGCAAGGAGAAGGTGGCCGCCGCCGCCCAGCAGGCCGAGCAGAAGACCGCCCAGATCGCCAAGACGGCCAAGGTGGAGCCTCCTCCGGTGACGAAGCCGGAGCCTCCTGCGCCCCAGCCTCAGCAGCAGGCGCCCCCGGCCCCGACGCCCGTGGCGCCCACGCCTGTCGAGCCGCCGCCCTCCGCGCAGCAGACCGGCGGGACCCTGACCGAATCCCCTGCGCAGGTCACGAGCCGCGCGACGCCGAGCCTGCCGCCCCGGGCCCGGACGGCCAGCGCCTGGGGCGCTTTCCACGAAATCACCGTCAAGCTCCGCGTCTTCGTGGATGAGACAGGCCGCCCGCTCAAAGCCACCGTCCTCCAGGGCTCGCCCATCAACCTGGGCTTCGACGACGCCTCGGTGAACGCCGCGATGCAGTCCCAGTACTCGCCCGCGACCCGCAACGGCCAGCCCACCCGGGGCACGGTGGAGATGATCTACAACTTCAAGCGCTGAACGATCAGGCGCTCCGCGGAAGAGGCCCGGAAGGGCCTCTTCCGCTCTCAGGTCGCCAGGCTCCGCGCCGCGTCATTGGCGAGCCGGTCGACGCGCTCGTTCTCCGGATGGCCGGCATGCCCCTTGACCCATTCCGTCTTGATGCGGTGGGGCTTCGCCGCCGCCTCGAGGCGCTGCCAGAGATCGACATTCATCACGGGCTGGCCGTCGGCCTTCTTCCAGCCCTTGCGCTTCCAGCCCGGCATCCATTCGGTGAGGCCCTTGAGCACGTACTGGCTATCCGAGACGAGCCGCACCGCGCAGGGCCGGGTGAGCGACTCCAGCCCCTGGATCACGGCCATGAGCTCCATGCGGTTGTTGGTGGTGTCCGGATCCGCGCCGCTGGCCTCCTTCTCTTGAAGCCCCGATGAGGTCTGGACCCGCAGGAGCAGGCCCCATCCGCCGGGGCCCGGATTGCCGAGGCAGGCGCCATCCGCGAAGAGTTCGACTTCGGTATGCATCGTTCCAGGATGGGGCCGCAGGAGCTACCTTGGAAGCATGACGGACGCGATGCCCTTCGTGCGGGTGGCGGCGGATCCCCTCGATCCCGAGGCGCTGCGGGCCTTGCTCACGGACGCCCGGGCCGGGGCGCTCGTGGTCTTCGAAGGCCGCGCCCGGGATCATCACGAAGGCCGGGCCGTCCTCAAGCTGTCCTACGAGGCGTACGCGCCCATGGCGGGCAAGGAGCTGGAGAAGGTGCGCCGCCAGGCGGTCGAGCGGTTCGGCCTGACCGGCTGCGCCATCCACCACCGCATCGGCGAGGTCCCCTTGACGGAAGCGGCCGTGATCGTCGCCACCGCCTCCGCCCACCGGGCGGAGGCTTTCCGCGCCGCCGCGTGGGCCATGGACGAGATCAAGTCGGGCGTGCCCATCTGGAAACGCGAGACCTACCAGGACGGTTCCGAGGCCTGGGTGGAATGCCACCACCGCCACACCCGGATGTGAAGTTCAGGAGGCGGACGCCGCTCCCCGCCGGTGTCTGAGGCGGGCGATGTCCGCGGAACCGGGTGGCGCGGCGGGCGTGGATTCCGCTTCCATGAACGCGCCGATCAGCGCGCCCAGGAGGGGCCGGAGCCGCGCGATCTGCTCCCAGTCCATGATGCGCCAGGGGATCTCCCAAGGCGGGCCGTCGAGAACCACGGTGTCGTCCACGGGCTTGTAGCGGCTGTTCACGCCCGTCGGCGGGCTCACGAACGAGAGGTGGTCCTCGAGGTCGCGGATCGCCGCGGCCGCGGCCTCGAATAGCCGGGTCTCGTGGCCCAGCCAGTCGCCGTTCGGAAGGGAGTCCAGGCTGTGGCCGCCGCCCGCCCCTGGGGCGGGGCGGGCGGCGGCGCCCGGCGCGTCGAGCCGGTTGACGATGTGGAGGATGATCTGGAACCGCCGGGTGAGTCGGTCGTTCCGCATGGAGCGCCTCATTGCGCGGGATGGGCGTTTTGGAAAGCCTGGTCGAAGAAGACGAGGTCCCAGTCGCTCACGGAAGTGCCGGCCAGCTCTTCGGCCACGTGGGGCGCTTGCGGGAGGCCCCAGACCATGGCCACGGAGCCGAGATCGATGGCGTCCGTCTCGTTGTCCGTGTCGGCGTCCAGTTCCACGAGCAGCATGCGGCCCACGGCAAACTGCGCGGGATCCGCCTCGCTCCGGGCGTTGATCGTGACCAGGT
>DATJFC010000064.1:0-5639 GCA_035495995.1 Holophagaceae bacterium | reverse complement strand
CCTTCAGCCCAGGCAGCCCAGGCTTTCCCAAGATCATCCATCGCGTCTACAAGACCAGCCTCTTGGTCCTCGCCAGGGTCATCTGCAAGGTGGAACTCGGTGTAATGCGTCCAGGCGGCCGCGAGTCGCTGGTCGGATGTCTGCGCTGACAGGGCAGGGGCGATGAGGGCGGCGATCAGGAATCGGCGGAGCATGGTGGTTCCATGATCCTCGAATGGCGCCCTTTCCAATCTGCGTAATCGGCGTAATCTGCGGTTGAAAACGTGTTTTGGAGGCCCCCATGTCCCGCTTGAACCGCTTCATCTGGCCCGAGGTTTCGACGACGGACGCGGCGAAGTCCGCGGCCTTCTACGCCGAGCTCTTCGGCTGGACCGACACGCCCGTCATGGAGGGCAACTACCACATCCTGCAGGCAAACGGTAAGGACACCGCGGGCCTCTACGAGCTCATGCCCGAGCAGAAGGCGCGGGGCGTGAAGCCGCGCTGGTTGAACTATGTGGAGGTCGCGGACACGGACGCCGCGGTGGCGAAGGCGAAGGCCCTCGGCGGCACGCTCCTCGTCGAGCCCTTCGATGTGCCCGGCGTGGGCCGCATGGCGCAGATCGAGGATCCGACGGGCGCCGTGTTCATGCTGTGGCAGACCATGGGGCACACGGGCGCGGCGGCGGAAGGCGTCGGCGCCTGCGGCTGGACGGAGCTGGCCACCAAGGACCGGGAGAAGGCCCTCGCCTTCTATCAATCGATGTTCGGCTGGATCCGCGCGGAGGAAGGCAAGCCCAACATGGACGGCTTCGACTACGCGGAGCTGGGCCTCGAGAAGGGCAAGCCCTTCATGGGCGTCTACCAGATCGGCCCGGAGATGGGGCCCATGCCTTCGGCCTGGACGAACTACTTCGAGGTGGCGGACTGCGACGTCACCGCCGCGAAGGCGCAGGAGCTGGGCGGCCGCCTTGTCGTGCCGCCCCAGGACATCCCCGATGTGGGCCGCTTCTGCGTCATCGCCGACCCCTTCGGCGCCGCCTTCGCCGTCGTGAAGATGCTCGTGCGGTGAAGGGCGCGCTCCGCGAGCTGGGCGCCTTCACGCTGAAGGAGGCCCGGGCCTGCGTGTTCGCCGGCGGGTTCTTCCTGATCCTCGTCGTGTCGAAGGCCATCCACCTTCCTGGCCTGCCCCGCTACGACTTCATCCTCCTCCTGACCCTGCTGCTCCAGGCGGCGATGCTCGCTTTCCGGCTGGAGACCTGGGACGAGGCGCGGGTGCTGCTCCTTTTCCACGGATTCGGCCTGGTGCTGGAGGTCTTCAAGACGAACCCGGCCATCGGGTCCTGGAGCTATCCGGAGCCCGGCTACGCGAAGCTCTTCGGCGTGCCGCTCTATTCGGGTTTCATGTACGCCGCCGTGGCGAGCTACCTCTGCCAGGCCTGGAGGATCTTCGACCTGAAGCTGGAGCGCGAGCCCGACCCCCGGCTGAGCGCGATCCTGGCCCTGCTCATCTACCTGAACTTCTTCACCCACCACTTCATCCCCGATTTCCGATGGGCCCTCTCCGCCGCCGTGCTCGCGCTGTTCTGGCGCACCCGGGTCGTGTTCACCGTGACCGCGCGCCGCAGCATGCCGCTGGTGCTGAGTTTCCTCCTCATAGGCTTCTTCATCTGGATCGCGGAGAATCTCGCCACCGCGGGCGGCGCCTGGGCCTACCCGGATCAGCGGCTGGCCTGGAAGACGGTCTCGTTCTTCAAGATCCACAGCTGGACCCTGCTCGTGATCTTGAGCTTCGTGCTCGTCGCGGACCTGAAGCGCCTGAAGACGGGCCTCGCCGCGCGCCTTCCCGGCGACGCCGCCTCCGAAGCGGAGTAGGCTGCGGGGATGCGCGCCCTCCGATTCCACGACACCGGCGATCCGCTCCAGGCCCTGCGGCTCGAAGACATCCCCTTGCCCGAGCCCGGCCCTGGCGAGGTGCGGCTGCGGATGGTCGGCCGGCCCATCAACCCTTCGGACCTGCTCCAGGTGCAGGGCGTCTACGGCCGCAAGCCGCCGCTGCCGGCCATCGCGGGGCTGGAAGGCCTCGGCGTCGTCGAGGCGCTGGGAGAAGGCGTGGCGGATTGGAAGGTCGGCCAGCGCGCGCTGCCCATGGGCGCGCAGGGCACCTGGGCGGAAGCGCTCGTCACGCCCGCCTCGAACCTCTACGCCGTGCCGGAAGGGCTCGCGGAGGACCAGGCCTGCCAGGCCGTCGTGAACCCGCTCACCGCCTGGCTGATGGCGGGGCAGCTGGGCCTCGGGCCGGGCATGTGGCTCGTGCAGAGCGCGGCGGGCTCGGCCGTGGGCCGCTGCCTCATCCAGCTCGCCCATCAGCGCGGCTTCAAGGTGCTTTGCCTCGCCCGGAGGCCGGAAGTCGTCTCCGAGCTGCGGGCGGCGGGCGCGCACGCCGCGGTCTGCACCGCGGACGCGGATTGGCCGAAACGCGTGGCGGAACTGCTGCCTGAAGGCGTGGCCGACGCGGCCGTGGATGCCGTGGGCGGCGCCCTGGGGGCCGAACTGGTGAAGCTGCTCAAGCCCGGCGGCACGATGCTCGTCTACGGCGCGCTCTCCATGGAGCCGCTGCAGATCCCTGGCGGCCAGCTCATCTTCCGCACCGCGACCGTGCGCGGCTTCTGGCTCACGGATTGGAAGAAGCGTGCTTCCGCGGAGGACCGCGCCCGGGCCATGGGGGAGCTGCTGGAGGCCATGGCCGCGGGCCACATCCAGGTGCCGGTGGAGGCCGCCTATCCGATGGAGCAGTGGCAGGAGGCCGTCGCCCACGCTCAGCGCGAAGGCCGTGCCGGGAAGGTGCTGCTCCGGTGACCGGGCTCCGGGCATCGGGCTTCGGGTCGCGCGCGCGGGGCTGAGAGCCTGAACAAGGGCCCGGCGCCCGGCGCCCGGAAACCTGAGCACCCGATTTTCCCTTGCGCTGGCGCGGGCAGGCTCCAAGAATGGCCGCCCAAGCCATTCGAACGAGGAGGATGCCATGACCGGCAAGACTCTTTCGGCCCCCCGGGCAGCCGCCCTGGTGGGGCCTTACGCGTCCGGCAAGACCGCGCTGCTGGAAAGCCTGCTGGCCCATTGCGGCGCCATTCCCAAGAAGGGCAGCGCCAAGAACGGCGACACCGCGGGCGACGCCTCCTCGGAAGCGCGGGCCCACCACATGGGCACGGAGCTGAACGCGGCCTCGGCCGCCTTCCTCGGCGAGGCCTGGACCTTCCTCGATTGCCCCGGCTCCGTGGAGTTCGCGCGGGACGCGGAGCAGGCGCTCATGGTGGCCGATGTGGCCGTCGTCGTCGTGGAGCCCGAGCCGGGCAAGGCGATCCTGGCCGCGCCGGTGCTGCATTTCCTGGACCAGCGCCAGATCCCGCACCTGATCTTCATCAACAAGATGGACGGCGGCGGCGCGGGCCGGTTGCGGGACACCATCGCCGCGCTCCAGGCCGTGAGCGAGCGGCCCCTGGTGCTGCGCGAGCTCCCGATCAAGGACGGCGGCTTCGTGGATCTCGTGAGCGAGCGCGCGTACCGGCAGGGGCCGGGCGGCGCCTCGGACCTGATTCCGCTTCCGGAATCCGCGCTGCCGGAAGAGCAGGAGGCGCGGCGCGAGATGCTGGAGCACCTCGCCGACTTCGACGACCATCTGCTGGAGGAGCTGCTGGAGGATGTGAAGCCCTCCACCGAGGAAGTCTTCGAGGACTTCCGCAAGGAGATGGCGGCGGACCTCATCGTGCCGGTCTTCTTCGGCTCCGGCGACAAAGACATCGGCATCCGCCGCCTGATGAAGGCGCTGCGGCACGAGGCGCCCGGACCCGCCACCACGGCGGAGCGGCTGAAGATCCCCGCCGGCAAGGACGCCTTCGCCCAAGTGTTCCGCGTGCTGCACGCGCCCCATGTGGGCCGTCTCAGCTTCGCGCGCATCTGGTGCGGCCCGGTCCAGGACGGCGGCGCGCTGGATGGCGGCCGCGTCGCCGGCATCTACAAGCTGCTCGGCAGCCAGCAGGCCAAAGTCCAGTCGGCGGAGGCGGGCGAGGTCGTCGCCCTCGGCAAGCTGGACTCCGCGAAGGCGGGGCAGGGTCTCACGCCCTCGACGGCCGTGGACCTGCCCTGGCCCGAGCCGGCCCAGCCCGTGCTCGCCATGAGCCTCAAGGCGCAGAAGTCCGGCGACGAGGTGAAGCTTGGCGGGGCGCTGCAGAAGCTCTGCGAGGAGGATCCCACGCTGCAGCTGGAGCAGAGCGAGGACACCCACGAGCGCCTGCTCTGGGGCCAGGGCGAGATCCACTTGAAGGTCGCCCTGGAGCGGCTCAAGAACCGCTTCAACCTGGAAGTCATCCACGGCGCGCCGCTCGTGCCTTACCGCGAGACCATCCGCAAGGCCGTCAGCCAGCACGGCCGCTTCAAGCACCAGACCGGCGGCCACGGCGCCTTCGGCGATGTGGTGCTGGAGATCAGGCCCCTGCCGCGCGGGTCCGGCTTCGTGTTCAAGGAGGCCATCGTCGGCGGCGTGGTCCCGCGCAATTTCTTCCCCTCGGTGGAGAAGGGCTGCGTGGACTTCATGCGCCAGGGGCCGCTCGGCTTCCCCGTGGTGGATCTCGAAGTGACGCTCACCCACGGCAGCTTCCACTCGGTGGATTCCAGCGACATGGCCTTCCAGCAGGCGGCGCGCATCGCCATGGGCGAAGGCCTGCCCAACGCGCGCCCCGTGCTCCTGGAACCCGTCGTCGAGCTGTCCATCAGTGTGCCGAGCGAATTCACGGCGAAGGCCCAGCGCCTCGTCACCGGACGCCGGGGCGGCCAGGTGCTCGGTTTCGACGCCAAGGACGGCTGGGCCGGATGGGACCAGGTGGGCGCCCACGTCCCGCAGGCCGAGATGCGCGACCTCATCGTGGAGCTGCGCAGCCTCACCTTCGGCGTGGGCTTCTTCACATGGAAGCTGCACCGGCTCCAGGAGCTGGAAGGCCGCGACGCCGACAAGACCGTGGAGGCCCGGCGCGAATCATTGGGCAAGACGCCCGCGAAGGTGTGATACCTGACCGTGGCGCTCTTGATCCTGATCACGGCCTTTTAAGAGGGCATCTTCTGTAGCCTTTGGCGAAGGGGGAACTTCATGGGCGACCCGCTTGCCTGGCACCGGCTCCAGTTCGCGTTCACCATCGTCTACCACTACCTGTTCCCCCAGCTGACCATGGGGCTCGCGCCCCTGATCGTCTGGTACAAATGGCGGGCGCTCAAGACGGGCGAGCCGCGCTACCACGACGCGGCGCGGTTCTGGATCCGCATCTTCGGCCTCAACTTCGCTGTGGGCGTGGTGACGGGCGTGCCGATGGAGTTCCAGTTCGGGACCAATTGGGCGGCCTTCACGCGCTTCTCCGGCGGCGTGGTCGGGCAGACGCTGGCCATGGAGGGCATGTTCGCCTTCTTCCTCGAATCGAGCTTCCTGGCGCTCCTCGTCTGGGGCGAGAAGAAGCTCTCCGCGCGCGCCCACTTCCGCGCCGCGCTGGCGCTGTGGGGCGGGAGCTGGCTGTCCGGCTACTTCATCATCGTGGCCAACGCCTTCATGCAGCACCCGGCCGGGTACACGATGGGCGCGGACGGGACGCTGCAGCTGGCGGGCTTCTGGGCCTTCG
>DATJFC010000063.1:0-4971 GCA_035495995.1 Holophagaceae bacterium | reverse complement strand
GATCCATTCGAGGCGCTCCACCCAGGGGCTCCGCGCGGGGGTGCGCACGGGGCGCCATTCAAGGCGCAGCGCGTAGACGGCGCGGCTCATGGGTTCGCCCCAGAGGCCGCCGCGGCCGTCGGCGAGGAAGACGCCGCTCTTCCCCGTGAGGGTGGCGCGGACCAGGGGCACGCCCAGCTCGCAGGCCCGCAGCCGCACATGGGCGCCGTGGAGGTCCGTGGCGTCCGTGGCCTCGAACCAGCCGTCGTTGGTGAGGTTCGCCAGCAGGTCCGCGTCGGCGATCCCGAGCCCCGCGCGGGCGCGTTCGGGGTCCAAAGCCTCGCTGCAGATGAGGGGAGCGACTTTGAGATCCCCATCCGGGCCGGGCACCGTGAAGCCGCCGGGAATGAGCACGCCGGGCTCCTGGCTGATGAAGCCGAGCTTCGCGTCGAGCCAGCTGCGCATCCACCCGGGCCCCGGCATCCGCTCGCCGAAGGCCATGGGCTCCACTTTGGCCTGGAGGAAGGTGGGCCGGCCCGGGGCTTCGCCGCGCGCGAGGTTGTAGAGGCCGCCTTCGGTGCCGTACAGCCAGGCGATGCCGCGGGCCGCGGCCTCTTCGCTGACGCGCGGATCCAGTTCACGGTCATCGCGGCCCAGCACGGAGCTTTCCGGCCAGAGCACCAGCGTCGGCGCGTCGGGGCGCGGCAGGTGGTTCGCGGCGAGCACGGGGTCCGTCTGCGCCCACATGCGCTGCTCCATCCCGGGGCTGCGCTCGCCGGCCACGAAATCGGGCTGGACCATCACGAGGTCCACGCGGCGCTGGGGCCCCCGCGGGAGGAAGGGCCAGGCGGCGCCCAGCAGGACCAGGACCGCGCAGGCCGCGAGCGGGCCGAGGCAGGCGCGGAGGGGGCTCTCCTCGGCGAGCGCGGCGGCGGTCCAGGCCGCGGCGCCCCAGATGAGCGCGGAAAAGCCCGTGGTCGCGAGGAAGGCCGCGCCCCGGGCGAAGAAGGGCAGGCCGCTCAGGGAGGTGCCCCAGCTCCAGGGATAGATGTGGAAGCCGTGGCGCTCCCACAGCACGATGCCGAAGGCGGCGGCGAAGGCGGCGGCCCAGCGTCCGCCGCGCCGGAAGGCCCAGCCCGAGAACGCCGCCACCAAGGCGAAGCCGAGGCCCTCCCAGGCCCAGAAGAGCAGCGCGCCCACCCAAGCCAGGCTCCAGGGCAGGTCCCCCTTCACGGCGATGGTGCGGGGCACGAAGGCGAAGATGGCGGCCACGCCGAGCGCGCAGGCGAGGAAACACCAAGCGAAATGCCGCCGCCGGAACCGCGCTTCGAGCAGCAGGGCCGGGAAGAGGAAGCCCAGCAGCGCGGGCAGGGCGCCGCTCCAGGCGCCGGGGAAACCGAAGGCCAGCCAGAAGAGGGCCGCGAGGGAGAGACAGGCGGCGAGCGGCAGGAAGCGCTTCATGCGCGCCTCCGCGCGGCCTCGAAGCAGGCGATGCCCATCGCCACGGACGCGTTGAGGCTCTCCACGCCCGCGATGGGGATGGCCGCGCGCAGGACGGAGGGCGGCAGCTCGGTCCCGCGCCAGCCGTGCCCTTCGTTGCCCACCAGCAGCCGGAGCGGCTCCGAGAGGTCGGCGCGCGGCAAGGGCGTCGCGCCGGCGCCGCCATCCAGCGCGATCCAGCGGCCGCCATCCAGCGCGGCGGCGAGGTCGTCGCAGCGGCGGAGAGACACGAGGAAGGCCGCGCCCATGGAGCCGCGCAGAGCCTTCGGGTCGAAGGGGTCCGCGCATCCCGGCCCCAGCAGCACCTCGCCGAATCCGAAGGCCGCGGCCGAGCGCAGGATGGCGCCCAGGTTGCCGGGATCCTGGATGCCCCAGGCCCCCGCGACCCGCGGGCCCAGCGGCCCGCCGGGCTCCGGCCCGAGATCCATGAGCAGCGCGTGCGCGGGCGGGCTCTTCATCTCCGTGAGGTCCCGCATGCGGGCCTCCGGGAGGAGGAGGCCCGGCAGGGACAGCTCGGCTTCCAGCGGGTGGGCTTCCGCGCCCTCCATCCGCAGCCACCGCGCGGGGCTCAGGCGATCCGCCCCGGCCTGGCCCCGGGCCTGGAACCAGGCCTCGATGAGCTTGGCGCCGGCGAGCAAGGTCGCGGCGCGGCGGGCGCCGCCCTCGGACAAAACCGAGAGAGCCTCCCTGAAGGCCGGATTGTCCTTGCTGGCGACGGGCTTCATGGACATCCCGTCAGTGTCCCACGGCCCCGCCACGCTTGGGGATCCGGCTCGGCCCCGGTAGGATCGAGGGATCCTTTACCAAGTGTCACGGCTTTGCAAGGAGCGTCCATGGCGGACCAGGAACAGTTCAAGTCCCATGTCGCGGATGACGCGCCGCGCAAGGAATTCACGCTGCGAGGCCTGATCATCGGCGTGATCATCACCGTCGTGTTCACGGCCGCGAATGTCTATTTCGGCCTGAAGGCCGGGCTGACCTTCGCGACCTCGATCCCGGCGGCCGTGATCTCGATGGCGATCCTCCGCTATTTCAAGGGCGCGACGATGCAGGAGAACAACATCGTCCAGACCGTCGCCTCGGCGGCCGGCACGCTGTCCTCCATCATCTTCGTGCTGCCGGGCCTGATCATGATCAGCTGGTGGACGGGCTTCAATTATTGGGAATCGTTCTCGGTCTGCGCCCTCGGCGGCATCCTCGGCGTGATGTACTCGATCCCCCTGCGCCGCGCGCTGGTGACGAACTCCGACCTGCCCTATCCCGAAGGCCTGGCCTGCGCCGAGGTGCTGAAGGTCGGCGCGGGCGAGGAGGGCGGCTCCGCGGCGGCGGCCGCGGAGAACCGCGCGGGCCTGCTCGCGGTGGTCTGGGGTTCCATCGCCTCGGGCGCCTTCGCGCTGATCGTGGCGACGCGGGTCTTCGCCAGCGATGTCGTGCACTACTTCCGCGTCGGCGGGAAGGATTCCTCCGGCGGCGGCGTGACGGGCTTCGACTTCCTGCTGTCCCCGGCCCTCCTGGGCATCGGCCACCTCATCGGCCTCTGGGTGGGCGTCGCGATGCTCGTGGGCGCCATCATCGGCTGGGCCTGGGGCGTGCCGCACTACTCGGCCCTGGCCGCCGCCACGGGCTCGATCCAGGACCTGGCTGGCGCCACCTGGAGCCACAAGGTGCGCTTCGTGGGCGCGGGCACCATCGGCGTCGCCGCCATCTGGACCCTCGGCAAGCTCGTGAAGCCGGTGGTCTCGGGCCTCACCTCGGCCATGGCCGCCAACCGCGTGCGCAAGGCGGGCAACGCGGCCTCCCTGCCGCGCACCGAGCAGGACATCCCCATCGGCCAGGTGGGCCTCATCAGCCTCGCCTGCCTCGTGCCGACGGGCTGGCTCCTCTGGAGCTTCGCCAAGAGCGCAGGCAACGGCCTCGAGAACCATCTGTGGTTCCTGGTCGGCGGCGGCCTCGTCTTCGTCGTGCTGATGAGCTTCTTCGTCTCCGCCGTCTGCGGGTACATGGCCGGGCTCATCGGCTCGTCGAACAGCCCCCTCTCCGGGATCGGCATCATCGTCGTGATCTGCGCGGCGCTCCTGCTGATCTTCGGCGTGCGCTCCGGCCTGCCCGCGGGCGGCGAGAAGGCGCTCGTCGCCTTCGCGCTGTTCATCACGGCCATCGTGTTCACGGTGGCGGCCATCGCCAACAACAACCTGCAGGACCTCAAGACCGGCCAGCTCGTGGACGCGACGCCCTCCAAGCAGCAGTGGGCGCTGGTGATCGGCGTCTTCGCCGGCTCGGCGATCATCCCCCCGGTCCTGGACCTTCTCAACCACGCCTACGGCTTCGTCGGCGCCCCGAACGCGACCGCCCATTCCCTCGCCGCGCCTCAGGCCGGGCTGATCTCCTCGCTGGCCTCCGGCGTGATCCAGAACAACATCGACTGGAGCCTCATCAAGATCGGCGGCATGATCGGCGTGGCCGCCATCGCACTCGACGAGCTGCTCAAGCGGACGACGAAGTCGGCCCACCTGGCCCCCCTCGCCATCGGCCTCGGCATCTACCTGCCGACCCAGAGCACGCTGATGGTCGTCGTCGGCTCCGTCGTCGGCTGGTGGTTCGACCGCCGCGCGGATCGCGCGAAGAATCCGGAGTCGACGAAGCAGCTCGGCGTGCTGCTCGCTTCCGGCATGATCGTCGGCGAGGGGCTGATCGGCGTGATCGTGGCGGCCCTCGTCGGGTTCTCCGAGCAGCTCGGCTTCCACAACCACGACTTCCCGCTGAACCTCGTCAGCGACGGATACGCCAGCGACCTCTCGGTGTGGGTCGGCGGGCTGGCCTTCGTCGCCATCGTCGCGGGCCTCTATGTGTGGGTGAGCCGCCTGAGCCGGTCGGTGGCCAGCGAATGAGGCAGGACCGCGCCGATCGCTGACGCACCGGCAAGTGCCTATGGAGAAAGGGCCCGTTGACCGGGCCCTTTCCGCTGTTCGCCGAATTTCAAGCTGCGTGCATCGCCTTCCTAGGGCTACCATTTCACCTCCAGGTGGCTCATGAAGCGTGTTGCCTTTGAAAATCAACGGCTCGGGAAAGCCCGCGGCGCCGCGCGCGCGGGGCTGCTGACCGCGTTCGCGCTGGCCCTCGCGGGATGCGCCGTGGGTCCGAAGTTCGAGTCCCCCGAAGCGCCGAAAGCGGACCGCTATGGCGCCGCCCCCGCGCCCGCCCAGGTGGGCGACGCGAGCGTGCCCGGCGGCGGCGTGCAGCAGATCCAGCCCGGGCAGGCCGTGCCGGAGAAGTGGTGGACGGCCTTCGGCAGCGAGGAGCTGGACAAGCGCGTCGACGAGGCGCTCGCCCATAGCCCCAGCGTCGAGGCCGCGCGGGCCTCGTTGAAGCAGTCCGAGGAGCTCCTCCGCGCCTCGAAGGGCGCCTGGTTCCCCGCCGCGGACGCCGCCGCGGGCGTGTCCCGCCAGAAGCAGAGCGTGGCGACGGGGGGCGCCGGCACGCCCTTCACGCTCT
>DATJFC010000062.1:0-12741 GCA_035495995.1 Holophagaceae bacterium | reverse complement strand
GAGCTTCGCGGCGCGGAGCCTGGGGCATGGGCCGCGGGGCCGGGCGCTCGTCATCCCGCTGGAAGCTGCGATCGGGGACATTGTCGGGACGGCGATCCGGCCAACCTCGATCCGGACGCGGGGTGTCGCGGGGCCCGTTCTGCTGCGGAACGCGGCGATCCGGCGGCACGATGCCGGTGTTGCCGGGGCGGTTCTGGGCGCCTTCGCCGCGGTCGTTCGGGCGGGGCTGGAAGTCATGACCGGGGATCCGGCCGCCATTGCCGTTGCCCGGGTTGGAATTGTCGCGGCGGTTGGGAGGCACGATGCCCGTGTTGCCAGGGCGGCCGCCTTCCACGCGATCCAGGGGGCCGCGATCTTCGAAGGCCACGCGGCCCGGAGGCACGATGCCGCCGTTGCCATTGCCGCGGCGGTCCGGCGGAACGATCCCGGTGTTCCCGCCGGTGTTGGCGCGGAAGAAAACCTGGCGGCCCATAAAAGTCTCTGCGTTGTGCTGGTAGTTGGCGAAGCGCTCGCGGTTGACGGCGGGCTGGAAGACGCGCTGGAAACCGCCCGCGGGATTGCGGAATTCCGCCGGCGTCGCCATGAGCGGGCGCGTGCGCCAGGGGGGAACGATGCCGCCGTTGCCGCGGTTGAAGCCGCCGATGATGCGCCGGTCGTAGGCGCAGTAGCGGTTCACATAGCGGACATTGATGTAGTTGATGCTGACGACGTTCCAGCAGTAGCCGCCGCCCCAGGCGCCGTAGCCCCAGGTGCAGGGGGTGTTGTAGTAGCCGAGCGGCGCCCAGCCGCAGTAGCCGCTCTGGTAGTTCCAGGCCACCCACGCGGGGCTGTAGTAGACGCCGGGGATCCAGCACCAGCCGCCCACGCTCCAGGCCCAGCGGCCGTGGTGGTAGGTGACATAGGACCAGGGATCGTAGCTGATCCAGGTCATGCCGCCCGGGTAGGCGGCCCAGCGGCCGTCGTAATAGGGGCGCCAATCGTCGGCCACGCCCCTGGGCTGCCACACCCAGCCGTATTCCGGGGTGTTGACCCAGGTGCCGTGGGAATCCAGATCATCGGAGTAGTAGCGCAGCTCCGAGGGCACGCGGTCCCAGGACTCGCCGTGCCTCACGGTCCAGGCGCCGTCGCTCCAGCGGTCGAAATCGTCACCATCGTAGGTGTTGAAGGCGCGGATGCGGTTGAGCGGATCCTGGGGGCCGAAGACGGAGATCTGCTCCCCGGCGCCCAGGGAAGTGTCGTCGCGCTGGTTGCTCACCCGGACATGCCCGCTCGTGACGCTGATGCGGGCGACGCTGTCGGCGTCCACTTCCACATCGTAGGTGGCCCGGTCCGAAGAGGAGATGCTGCCGGAAGGCGTGTCGATGCGCAGGCTCGCGTCCGAATCGCCGTCCTGCTTCAGCCGGAGCCGGCCGCGGTCCAGGCGCAGCAGCACCTGCCGCGAGCCGCTCTGGTCCTTGAAGAGGCTGGCCACGGTGAAACGGGTGTTCCGGTCGAAGGCGATGCGGGTGCCGTCCCCCAGTTGCAGGACGCCACGGCCGCTGCTTTCCACCACGTCGCCTTCGCCCACGGGCGTCCCCTTCTGGAGGGTGTCCTGCACATCGCCCTTGGTGATGCGCACATCGCCATCCAGGGCGCGCACCATCGCGTAGCGGTCGGGATTCTCGCCTTGATACTGCTGCTGGTCCCCTTCCTGGCCCGGGTCCTGGGCGTGAAGGGCCGGCATGACGAGGGCGGGGAGGGCGAGCAAAAGGGCAAGGCGGGTGCGGGGGTTCATGGCTGCCTCCTGGGGATTGGATGCGGTCGGGGGCCTCGGGGCTCCCTGGTCATTGGAAGCCAGGGCCGTGCCATCCGTTGAACGCAGGGCGCGGGAATACCACCAAGCCCTTTTCCTGCAGTCATTGTCCGGTCGTGAACGGTTTGAGCGCCGTGCCCGAAGCCGGCGGCGTGGCTGGCGGCCCCAAGCGCGCGAATTGAGGCAGCAGGGCGAGCCAGGGCATGGCCCATGCCATGGGATGTCCCGCGGGCCCCTGCTTGGCCGTGAGCACGAGGCGCGTGGATTCGAACACCAGATCGAAGTCCTCGCCCCGGGGAAGCGGCAGGTAGACGGCCTGGGCCGTGGCGGGGTGCACGATGGTGAGCACACGCTCTCCGTCCTCCAGGATCCACACCAGGCCCGACAGCGAAGCCCTGAAATCCGCCGCGGCCCAATCCAGGCCGCCCAGGCCCGCCGAGAGGGGATCCTTGGCGGGAAAACCGAGACGGCCGGACACGGCGACGGGGCTGCCTCCGTCCCGCCAGACCTTCTTGGGGCGGCCCGGGAGGCCCATGCGGACCGTGCGCACATCCGCGCCGTTCCAGACCTCCAGCGTGCCGTCCGCGGTGATCCGCGCGGAAAGGGGACCCGACGCGGGGGCCGCCACCTGGGCCGGCCCGGAAGCCGGAGCGGCTTCCAGCGGCTGCCAGGTGGGCGCGGTGCCGGTCTGCCACGGCAGCGCCCGAGGGCCCTGCCCCACCTGCGGAACCTGGCCGGAAGCGGTGGACGGCAGCAGCGCCGCGCTCAAGAGGCAGGCGACCAGCCGCACAGGGCCTCCAGATTGCGCGTGGTGAGCTCGGCCAGCCGCGCCGGCGGAAGCCCGCGCAATTCCGCCATGCGCTCGGCGGTGAAGCGCACGAAGCCCGGCTCGTTGGCCTTGCCGCGCATGGGCACCGGCGCGAGGAAGGGCGCGTCCGTCTCGACGAGGATGCGGTCCTCCGGGGCCCACTTCGCGACTTCGCGGATCGTCTCGGCGGTCTTGAACGTGACGATGCCGGAGAAGCTCAGGAAGAAACCCAGGTCCAGCGCGCCTTCGGCGAAGGCCTTGTCCTCGCTGAAGCAGTGGATCATGCCGCCGGCGGCTTCGGCGCCTTCTTCCCGGAGCACGCGCAGCGTATCGGAGGGCGCCGTCCGCGTATGGATCATGAGGGGCTTGCGGTGCTTCTTCGCGAGGCGGATCTGGGCGCGGAAGACTTCTTCCTGGACCGCCCGGGGGCTGTGGTCGTAGTGGAAGTCGAGGCCCGTCTCCCCGACGAAACGCGCGGCCGGATCGGCGAGCATCGCGTCGAGGGCCCCTTCCGTCCCGGAAGTCCAGCTGCTGGCCTCATGGGGATGGACGCCCAGCGAAGCGCGGACCCGGGGGGTCGCGCGCGCCAATTCCAGCACCGCGCGGGAATCGTCCAGATCCGTGCCCACGGCGATGAAGCCGGAGACGCCGGCCTCCCGGGCCCGCTCCAGCAAGGCCGCGGTTTCCTGCCCTTCGGCAAGGTAGGAACCCGTCAAATGGCAGTGCGCATCCACCAGCATCCATCCATCTTCCCACCAATGCCGGAATCCCTTGGCATTCCGCCCCGCGAATCGATAATGTCCACGGACCTGCCCATGCCACTCCTTCCCCCTGCGCCGCGATGGCTCCGCGCCTTGGCCCTGGCCGGGCTGGCCATGGGCGCCGCTGCGCAGGAATCCGCCTTCCGCCACTTCGGCCTGGAGGATGGCCTGCCCCAGAGCCAGGTGACCGCGCTGCTGGAAGACCGGCACGGATTCCTGTGGGTGGGCACCAACAGCAACGGCCTCGCCCGGCTGGCGGCCGGGGTCTTCCGCCCCTTCGGCATCGCGCAAGGCGTCCAGGCGCGCTCCATCTCGGACCTGCTGGAGGATCGCGAGGGCCACATCTGGGCCGCGAGCCTGGACTCGGGTTTGAGCGAGATCGCCGGGGATGTGGTCAGGAATTTCGGCCCCGACCAGGGCCTCGGCAGCTCCCAGGTCTACAACATCGCCCTCGACCCCGGAGGCCGCGTGCTCGCCGGCACGCGGATCGGGCTCTACCGGCAGAGCGCCGGCGGGGGCTTCAGCCTGATCGCCTTGCCCGGCGCCTGGAACGGCCTGCCCATCTGGGCCCTCGAACAGGAGGGGCCGGCGCATGTCTGGATGGCCACCCGCGGCGGGCGCATCGCCCGCTGGGACGGCCAGTCCCTCGAAGAGCACGACCTCCCGGCCGCCTACGCATCCGAGGACTATTTCTACCTCCGCGTGGACCCGTCGGGCGTCCCCTTCGTGCTGCAGCCCGACCGCCTGCTCAAATTCGACAAAGGCGCGTGGACGGTCGTGCCGCTCCAGGGGGTCCCGCTCCACCCGAAGCTGCGCGCGCTGGGATTCAGCGGAGGCGGGATGCAGGTCTCGCTCGGCGCCGACGGCCTCTGGCTCCAGGATCCGGACGGGAAGACCTCCATCCTGCACCAGGGGGACGGCCTGCCCCACGAGAGCATCAACGCGGTGCTGCGGGATTCCAGCGGCGTCCTCTGGATCGGATCGGACGGCGACGGTCTCCAGGCCCTCGTGCTGCCGCGCCTCAAGGCGGTGATCCAGGGCGGCCCCCCCGACGAAGGGCTCGGCGCCGTCATGGGCATCCTCCAGCTGGGCCCGGGCGACTACCTTTTCGCGGGCAGCACCGGGATCTACCACTACCTCGAAGGCAAGGGCGTCGTGCGCCGCTGGTCCAAGGAGGACGGCATGGACTCGGCCGAATGCTGGGCCCCGATCTCCGACGGGCGCGGCGGAGCCTGGGTGGGCACGGACCGGGGCATCGTCCATTGGCACCCCGACGGCCGTCTCGAGAAGGGCCCCAAGGAACTCGGCTCCTCGGCGGTGGTGGCCATGGTCCGCCTCGGAGGGCGCATCTACGCGGGGACGGACCGCGGCCTCTGCGAGCTGGACGAGGAGGGCCGCTTCCTCCACCTCTGGCGCCC
The DNA here is from genome assembly GCA_035495995.1 of Holophagaceae bacterium. GTDB lineage: Bacteria > Acidobacteriota > Holophagae > Holophagales > Holophagaceae > JAFDVN01. The sequence goes on along the minus strand of DATJFC010000062.1, from coordinate 7,962 downwards.
GCCGAGGGAACAGGGGCTCAACGAGGTCTTCACGCTCGCCGTCGACCGCGGCGAGCTACTGGCGGGCCTGCGGCTCGGCCTTTACGCCTTCAAGGACGGCGCCTGGGAGAAGCGGTTCCTGGACGCGCCCTTCACCAACCAGGATGTGAACGCCACGGCCCGCGACAGCCGCGGCGATCTCTGGGTGGGCACGAGCGGCGGCCTCTACGAACAGGGGCCCAGCGGATGGATCAGCCACGGCGTCCATGAAGGCCTGCCCGACGACAACATCTCCTTCATCCAGCCCATCCCCGATGGCCGCGTGGCCGTGGGCCACGGCAAGGGCATCTCCTTCCTCGGCCCCGGCGGATTCGAAGGCCGCCTCACCCGGAGCCAGGGGCTGCTTTCCGACGAGACCAATCACGAATCCGTGCTCTTCGACAGCGAAGGGCGGCTGTGGATCGGGATGATCGGAGGCCTCAACATCCTCGACGACGCCACCAGCTTCAAGAGCCCCGGCATGCCGCCCCCGCTCGTGACCGAACTGAGCTGGCCCGGCGGGTCGGAGCTCTACCCCGTCCGCGTGGGGATCCCGCCCCATCCATCCACGGTGGTGCTCTCCTACAGCGTCGCCTCCCCCGTGCTGGCCGACCAGCCGCGGGTCGAAGCCTTGCTCGAAGGCGTGGACTCCGCCTGGCGCGAGGCGAACGGCGAAGCCCTCCACTACCTCAACCTGGCCGGGGGGGACTACCGCTTCCGGCTCCGCGCCTCGGCTGACGGCATCCACTGGCAGGAAGCGGCGCCCGTCCAGCTGACCGTGAAGCTGGCCTGGTACGAACGGATCTGGGTCCGCGCGCTCGCCGCGCTGGGCGCGCTCCTGCTCATCGGCGGCCTCGTGTGGCTGCGCATCCGCCGCCTGGCGCGGCAGGCGCGCGTGCTGGAGGCGAAGGTGCAGCAGCGCACCGAGGAGCTGGGGCGGCAGAACCGCGCGCTGGAACAGGCCCACGACCAGATCAAGCGGGACATGGAAGGCCGCATCCGCCTCATGGACATGGTGACCCACGACCTGCGGTCGCCCCTCACGAGCCTCACCCTCAGCGCCGACCGCCTCAAGGAGGGCCCCGAGGACGAGGGCGAGCGCGACATGCTGCACGGCATCCTCCACCGCGAGACCCAGCGCATGGAGGTCATGGTGCGCCAGCTGCTGGACCATTCGCGCGCCGAGTCCTTCTTCCAGACCGCGGAGCTGCGCCCCTGCGTTCCCGCGGGCATCCTGCGGGAGATCGACGAAGTGCTGCGCCTCAAGGCGGCCGACAAGGGCCTCCAATTCGAGCTGGAGGCCACGCCCGACACCGCGGACGTGCGCGTCCTGGCCGACCCCAGCGCCATGCAGCAGGTGCTCCTGAACCTCTTCGAGAACGCCCTCAAGTTCACGCCGGCGGGCGGCCGCATCGGCGTGCGCAGCACCGTGGAGCGGGGGCCCGGCGTGTGGCGCGTCGAGGTCTGGGACACCGGCCGGGGCCTCACGAACGAAGAGGCCGAGCGCATCCTCCAGCCCTTCGCCCAGGCCAAGGCCGAAGACGCCGCGCGGGGCTGGGGGCTGGGCCTCTCCATCTGCCTCAGCCTGCTCGAGCTCCAGAAGGGCGAGCTGCGGGTGCGCAGCGAGCCCGGCCAGGGCGCCACCTTCATCATCTCGCTGCCGCTCATCGAGGGATGAGGCTGAAGACTGGAGGCTGGAGGTCTTCCTCGTGCAGCGCCTCACAGCGCTGACCTCTTTCATTGATGGCGCGGCCGAAGGCCGCCATGAATACCTCCAGCCTCCAGCCTCCAGCCTGAGTTAGCCTTTACAGCATGGCCCCCAGCCCCACCCTCCTGCTCGTGGACGATGAGCCCGGCATCCGGAAGTCCCTGGGCGAAGCCCTGAAGGACGAGGGCTACACCGTCCTCAAGGCCGAGCGGGGCGAACAGGCCCTGGAGCTGCTGGAAGGCCCGGAAGGCGACGGCATCCACCTCGTGCTGCTGGATGTGTGGCTCCCGGGCATCGACGGCATCGAGACCCTGCAGCGCCTGAAAGCCCAGCGGGACGACCTGCCCGTCGTGATGATCAGCGGCCACGGGAACATCGACACCGCGCTGCAGGCGACCAAGCAGGGCGCCTTCGACTTCCTCGAGAAGCCCATCGACCTCGACCGGCTGCTGCTCGTCGTCGCCAACGCGCTGAAGCAGTCGCGCCTGGAACAGGAGAACCAGCGCCTCCACGCGGTCGTCGAGAGCGGCCGCTTCTTCCTGGCCGAGAGCCCCGCCATGAAACGGCTCCTCGCGGACCTGCGCCTCGTCGCGCCCACCGAGGGCCGCGTGCTCCTCATGGGCGAGAACGGCAGCGGGAAGGAGGAGATCGCGCGCCTCCTCCACGCCCAGAGCCCGCGCCGCGAGGGCCCCTTCATCGAAGTGAACTGCGCGGCGATCCCGGAGGAGCTCATCGAGAGCGAGCTCTTCGGGCACCAGAAGGGCGCCTTCACCGGCGCCGTGCGCGACCAGAAGGGCAAGTTCCGCGAGGCCCACGGCGGCACCCTCTTCCTGGACGAGGTGGGCGACATGTCGCTCAAGACCCAGGCCAAGGTGCTGCGCGCGCTGCAGGAGGGCCGCATCGAGCCCGTGGGCGGCGGAGGCGCCGTGGCCGTGGACGCCCGCGTCATCGCCGCCACCAACAAGAACCTCGAAGAGGAGATCAAGGCCGGCCGCTTCCGCGAGGACCTCTACTTCCGCCTCGCCGTCGTCCCCCTGCGCGTGCCGCCCCTGCGCGAGCGCGCCGAGGACGTGCTGCCGCTGGCGGAGGCCTTCAGCGAGCGCATCGCGCGCCAGTACGGCCGCCCGTCCAAGCGGCTCGGCCCCGACGCCAAGGACGCCCTGCTCCGCCACGACTGGCCCGGCAATGTGCGCGAGCTGAAGAACCTCATGGAGCGCGCCGTCATCCTCGGCCGCGGCGCGGACATCGCGGCGAAGGATCTCGGCCCCTTGGCCGCGCGGCACATCAGCGAGCCGGACCCCTTCTCCTTCCCCGAGTTCGCGAGCATGAAGGAGGCCCGCGACTGGTTCGAGGCCGCCTACATCCAGCGCGAGATCAAGCTGCAGAACGGCAACATGACCCGCGTCGCCGAGCGCGTGGGCATGGACCGCTCCAACCTCTACAAGCGGCTCAAGGCGCTGGGCATCGAGGCGCGGGAATCCTGATGGCCGCGGCGCGGGGAGCCGGAAGCCGGAAACCCCAAGGGGGCGTGGAACGCCTCTGGTTCAAGATCGGCGAGGCCTCGGAGCTCGTCGGCGCCTCGCCCAAGGAGCTGCGCTACTGGGAGGACCGCATCCCCGAGATCCGGCCGCGGCGCTCCATCGGCAAGCTGCGCTACTACCATCGCGACGAGCTGCCGCGCCTCGCCCAGATCAAGGCCTGGCTGCTGGAAGGCCTCACCGTCGCCGACTGCCGCCAGCTCATGCTGCACGGCCATCTCACGCCGCGCCTCGACCTCGGTCTCGACCCCGAGGACCTGCCAGAGCCCCCGGGGCCGAAGGGGCGGAAGGCCCTCCCGAGACCGCTTCCGCCCGCGCGGCCCGCGGCGGATCTGGAGCCCGTGAAAGCGGCGCTGAGGGAACTCATCGAGCGGCTCTCGCGGCCCCTGGCTTGAAGAGACTCCGTGGCTTCTTGCAGCGCGACGCACGGGGTTTTGCAACGGGCGTGAACGGTAGGAGGGTTTTTCTCCATATGGGGCAAGGCCCGGAGAACGTGGCATGGCAGATGCGTTAGTGGGCTTCCCACCTTCCAAGGAGGCCCCATGGCCCGCCTCATGAAATCATTGGCGACCGCCGCCCTGCTCCTCACGCTCAACCCGGCGATCAAAGCGCGGCAAGCCATCTCGACGGCGCCTGCGACAGGCCTCTTCCGCGGAACCTACGCGGAATTGAAGGGGCGGAGCTTTAAGGCCGGCGGTCTCGTCATCACCGTCATGGATTACCAGTCCCTCATGGGGGCATGCACCCTGAGGCTCCGCATCGGAAACCCAGGAAGCCAACCCGCGCAGGTTTCTGGGGAGGACATCGCGGTGATGGGCACCGATCAGCAGCAATTCTTGGCGCACGACAACGACGGGCATGTCTCCGCCTTCCAAGCCCGCATCCTCCCCGGCGGCTATGTGGAGGACTTCTTCATGTTTCGCGGATCCAGCTCTGTGAAGCTGCCCGCCAGGCTCTATTTCCAGGGCCAATTGCTGGCGGAGTTCTCGAAGTAGGCGGCTCGTTCCTCTTTCTTGACCAGCAGAGCTCTCGCCGATAGAGTTGAAGATTCGGCGCGTGGCGCAGCCTGGTAGCGCACTACCTTGGGGTGGTAGGGGTCGGAGGTTCGAATCCTCTCGCGCCGACCAACAGGCAGGCAGGTTCTTCGGAACCTGCCTTTTTTCTTTGTTGTCGCTCATCCAGCCCCGGTTCGAACCTCCGAGCCTTTTCTTAATGTCGGAGGTTCCCTCCCAGTCGCCTCCGGCTCCTGGAGGCGGAGCCTCCCTCTCGCGCCGACCAGCTAATCTGAGGGGCGAGGCCCGCCATGCACGAGACGCCCATCGACCACGCGCACCACCAGCCGCAGCACGAGTTCGTGTCGCCCTACTTCCTGGGCAGCCAGGACCCCGACGCGCCCGGCGTGGATGTGGCCCTCTTCGGCGTGTGCTGGGATGGCACCTCCTCCTTCAAGGCCGGCTCGCGCTTCGCCGGCTTCGCCGTGCGCGAGGCCTCCTTCGGCATGGAGGAATTCAGCTTCTACCAGCAGCGCAGCCTCATGGATGTCGCCTTCGCCGATTACGGCGACCTCTTCCTGGCGCCGGGGCAGAAGGACCGCGTGCTCTCCGACATCGCCTCCGCCGCGCGGGAGATCCGCGGCAAGGGCCAGTTCCCGCTGGCCTTCGGCGGCGAGCACCTGCTGGCCTACCCGCTCATCATGGCGGCTTACGAGCAGCACCCCGACCTCGCGGTCATCCATTTCGACGCCCACGCGGATCTCCGCCCGGACCTCTGGGGCGACACCTTCACCCACGCGACGATCCTCGGTCGCGTGGCGGACAAGATCGGCTTCCAGAACCTCAAGCAGTTCGGGATCCGCTCCGGCAGCCGCGAAGAGTGGGAGCTGGCGCAGAAGCACGACACGCTGCGCCCGTTCACGAAGGAAGCCATCCGCGACCATGTGGAGAGCCTCGGCGACCGGCCCATCTACCTCACGCTGGACCTGGATGTGCTGGACCCCAGCATCTACCCCGGCACCGGCACGCCCGAGCCCGGCGGCATCCTGTGGGACACGCTCGTGGCGGGCCTCAAGCAGCTCGCCGGCAAGCGCCTCGTGGGCATGGACTGCCTGGAGCTGGCGCCCCACTACGACAGCACCGGCGTCAGCGCCATCACCATGGCCAAGACGATCCGCGAGCTGATCCTGCTGGCGGACCAGCGCAAGCGGTAGAGCTTTTCAGCGAAGGGCCGCGAAGTAGAGCCGAAGCCGCGCGAACTGGATCGGAGTTATCCCCCGGCCCTTCGTGGTGGGCTTCATCCCTGCCAGATCACCACGCGCCCTCTTCCTGTGCGTTTGGCCTCGTAGAGGGCCTGGTCGGCGTCTTCGAAGAGCTCCTCTTCGCTGGTGGTGAGGTCGTCCATCTGGGCCACGCCGAAGGAGCCGCCGAGGGCGACCGGCGTGCCGTCGTCGGCGGCGACGGGCTCATGGGAGAGGCGGTGGCGCACGCGCTCCAGGCAGGCCGCGGCCTCCTCGGCGGTGGCGCGCGGGAAGAGCACGACGAACTCGTCGCCGCCGAGGCGCGCGGGCAGGTCCTCGTCGCCGCGCACCTCCTCCAGGAGCAGCTGCGCGATCCGCTGGATGGCCCGGTCGCCGGTGGCGTGGCCGTAGGTATCGTTCACGAGCTTGAAACGGTCCAGGTCGCAGACGCAGAGGCTCACCGGATCCCCGTGGCGCTTGGCGATCTTGAGGGCCGCCTTGAAGCGCTCCATGAACTGCCTGCGGTTGCAGAGCCCCGTGAGCGCGTCCCGGGTGGCTTCCACGCGCAGGCGCTCCTCGGCCTCCTTCAGCTTCGTGATGTCCGAGAAGGAGACGACGACGCCGTGGGGCTTGTCCTCCCAAGGGTGCTGGAGCGGCTGCGCGTTGATGCTGATCCAGGTGTGGCGCCCGTCCGGCCTCGGGAGGCCCTGCACCGCGCCCGCGATGGGCTTGCCGGTGCGCAGGGTCTTGCGGCTCGGGTGGTCCTGCTCCGCGTAGACCTTCCCGTCCTCGTCGATGGCCGTCAGCTTCTCGCCGGCGCTGTCCCGGCCCACCAGCTCGCCTTCGGAGTAGCCGAGGATGCGCTCGGCGCTGGGATTGAGCTTCAGGATGCGGAAGTCCTTGTCCATGAAGACGACGCCTTCCGTCATGGCATGGAACATCGTCCGGTAGCGCACCTCCTTGCCGGCGGTGCCGTCAATCTCGCGCTTGAGCCGGTGGAGATGCGCGGCCTGGTCCGCCAGCAGGGCCAGGGCCTCGTCGTCGTCCTCGCTGGAAGCGCGAGGCTCGGAGCCCAGCAGCCACAGGCTGCCCGCGGGGCCCTCCTCGTCCGTGAGGGAGAGCGCGGCCAGGGAACGCCAACCCTTCTCCTTGAGCGGGGCCCAGTCTCCGTCCCGCGCGAGATCCGGCACCAGGGCCAGCGGCGCGCCGAGGGCCGCCTCCAGCGCTTCCACCTCGCCCATGTCCGGCGCGTTGAGGCCCGCGCGGCCCAGGGCCCAGGCGCCGTTGGGAAGCCTCATCCGCAGCGCCGCGGCGTCCGCCTTCCAGCTCTTCGCCGCCAGCAGCAGGAAGGTGCCCCATTCCTTGTCCAGCTCCGCCTCCGCCCAGCGGGCGTCCATGGTGCGGCGCTGCGGGGCCTTGCGGCGGTTGCGGAGGAAGGTGTCCATGAGGGCCTGGGCGATGACCTTCCATTATCGCCGGGAAGGCCAGCGGCCACCATGCGGGCTTCGGGCCTCAGCCCAGCTCCGGAAAGGCCTCCAGCAGCATGCGCTTGGCATCCAGCAGCCGGGGCGCGGCCTGGGCGCGGCGGGCGCGGAATCCCCGGACGGCCTGCGCATCCTCCTTGAGCCGCTCGAAGAGCCGCAGCCCCAGGAAGGCCGGGATCCAGGCCAGGGGCGCGGCCCACCAGGGCCAGCCCCCGTGATGGAGGCACCAGGCCAGGCCGCCGGTCCAAGCCAGGATCAGCGCCAGCCCCGCGAGGAGGCCGGTGGTGGCCACCATGTCGATCTCATCCGCCAGCGCGCGCACGGCGCGGTCCACGATCCACACGGGCGGCGCGAAGAGGAGCGCGAAGGGCAGCAGAAGGGGGGCCAGGACGAGGCGCAGGGCCGCCCGGGGGATCCAGGCCGCCACTTCCTGGAAGGGATAGGGGTGCCCCACCTGGTCGGGCCGGAGGCCGCTCTGCCGCAGCCAGCGCTGCGCGGCGCGCACGCGGTGGCGCAGGCGCGCGCGATCCTCCCGGCTCATGGCCTCCAGCTTCGGCTCCAGCGATTGGACGCGGCGGCGGAAGGCCTCCAGGTCCGAGACGGCGGAAGGCTCCTCCGCCAGCAGCCATGCCAGGTTCTGCGCGAGTTTCAACCGCTCGGCCTCCGCGCCATGCAGCGTCAGCGGCTTGAGCCGGTCGCGGACGCGCGCCGTGAGCGCGCGCACCGTCTCCGGCTCCAGGCCCTGCGGCTTCAGGTCCGCGAAGAGGATGGGCTCGCCCACGCGCAGCAGCACGCCCTGGCGGAAGAGCCGCCGCTCGCCGTAGACGAGGCCCGCGGGCACCACGGAGAGCGGCCCGGGGCAGGAGAGCGCCAGCCGCGCCGCGCCGGTCTTCAGCGGCGCCAGGTCCGGCATGCCGTGGCTGATGCCTTCGGGGAAGAGGCCGACGATGTCGCCTTGCGCCAGCGCCTCATGCACCGCCG
>DATJFC010000061.1:0-3237 GCA_035495995.1 Holophagaceae bacterium | reverse complement strand
ATCTGGGCTGCGGGCCCGGCAACAGCACGGAGCTGCTCCTGCGGCGTTGGCCGGCGGCGCGGATCACGGGGGTGGACAGCTCGGCTGAGATGCTCGCCTCGGCCCGCGCGGCGATGCCGGAGCTCGCGTGGGTCCAGTCCGATGTGGCCACCTGGGCGCCGGATGCGGCGGTGGACCTCCTCTTCGCCAACGCGGTGCTGCACTGGCTGCCGGATCACGAGGCGCTGCTGCCGCGGCTCATGGGCTGCCTCACGCCCGGCGGCGCGCTCGCGGTACAGATGCCCATGAACTTCGACGCGTCCGCCTACCGGCTCATCCGCGAGCTGGCGTGGGCGCCGGTGGCAAGCGATTGGCGTCCGCCCCTCACGCCGGAGACCTACTACCGCATCCTCGCGCCCCACGCGGCTTCGGTGGATCTCTGGGAATCGGAATACCAGCAGGTGATGAAGGGCGTGGACGACATCCTCGAATGGGCCAAGGGCACGGTGCTGCTGCCTTATCTGCAGGGGCTCGACGCCGATGCGGCCGCCTCGCTGCTGGCGCGTTATCGCGCGGGCCTCGCGGACCTCTACCCCGCGCAGGCGGATGGCAAGGTGCTCTTCCCCTTCAAGCGGCTGTTCTTCGTGGCGACGCGGGCTTGAGCGAAAAGCACCACGCGGAGGGCGGCTGAGGGAAGGCAGATCGCCTTTCAACGACCACCTCTCCGCTGTCCTCCGCGCCTCCGCCGCCCTCCGCGTAGTATGTTTTGTGGAGAGGTAGTCCATGGCCTTCACTCCAGGAAGCCGGCGCGGCGAGATGGCCGACATCAACATGACGCCGATGATCGACGTGATGCTGGTGCTGCTCATCATCTTCATGGTGACGGCGCCCATGCTCACGAGCGGCGTGGACGTGGCGCTGCCCAGCAGCCGCACGGGGCGCAGCCTCCAGAACGAGGCGCTCACCGTCACGCTGGCCAAGGACGGGCGCGTGCAGCTGGATGACGCCTTCGTGCCCCTGTCGCGGCTGGAGAACGAGCTGCGGAGCAAGGCCGCCGGCGGGACTAAGAAGCGGCCCGTGCTCGTTCGCGCGGACCGGGGCATCCCCTACGGGCGCGTCATCGAGGTGGTGGATTCCATCCGCGCCGCGGGCTTCACACAGGTGGGCTTCATCACGCAGGGCGCGAACGCCCAGACCCCCGACCAGGCGCAGCCGTGAACCAGACGCAGGACCTGCACGCGATCCTGCGCGCCCGCGCGAAGGTAGGGGAGTTCCCCTACGGCCGGGCGCTGGCTCTCGTCGCGGGCGCGCACCTGCTGGTCCTGGCGGCTCTCCTCTTCAAACCCCGCGAGAAGGCGGACACGGACGCCGTGCAGGTGACCTGGGTGAACCTGCCTCCGGCCCTCGCCAACCAGAGCGGCGGCGCAGAGGCCCGCACGGAAGGGCAGGAGACCGAGCGCGTGCGCCGCGTGGACGATGTGGCCGCGCAGCAGCCCGTGCCCAAGCCCAGCGAGCAGGAGGACAACCCCTTCGCCAAGGCCGCGAAAAGCGTCCGCAGCGGCGAGAATCCCGATCAGACCTCCACCGGCAAGCAGGTGAAGGCCTCCAAGAGCGAGAAGCCCAATCCCGTGTCGACGCCGGGCACCGCGGGCGCGGGCAACGCGAACGGGCTGGGGCAGGGGAGCGCGATCCCCGGCCTGAATCAAACGGTGGGTGTAGAGGGCGGGGTGGGACTGATCCACGACACGGACCAAGCCTTCCAGTACACCTGGTACCTGCAGCAGGTGCAGACGCGCATCGTGGGCAACTGGCAGCGCCTTGGCGGCCAGGGGCGCGTGCAGATCTACTTCAAGATCACCAAGGGCGGCGATGTCGAAGGCGCCCGCGTGGAAGTGGGCAGCGGCAATGGCGCCCTGGACGACAGCGCCCTCATGGCCGTCCGCCGCTCCACGCCGCTGCCGCCCCTGCCCGTCACCTACGGCGCCGACACCCTGGGCGTGCGTTTCTGGTTCAGCTATGTGGGGAATTGACGGGACCCGCCGGCTCCAGAGACGATGAAGGCAGTGGGAGATGGCATGCCTCCCTGTAACCGCCGCGATGGCTGATGATGCCTACTTGATGCGCTTTGGCGGTGCAGGAGCGGTTCCATGAATCTCGTCTCGTTCTTCGCGGTGGGCTTCGGCGCCTTCGCCGGCGCGGTCCTGCGCTGGGGCTTCGGCCTCGCCTTCAACGCGGCCTTCCCCACGATCCCGTTCGGCACGCTCGCCGCGAACCTCGTTGGCGGCCTGCTCATGGGCCTCGCCATCGGAGGCCTGCCGGCCTTCCAGGCTCTGCCTCCGGCGGGGCGGCTGGCCGTCACGACGGGCTTCCTCGGCGGCCTCACGACCTTTTCAACCTTCTCGGCCGAATCGGTGACCCTCTGGATGAACCGCGAGATCGGCTGGGCCCTGGCGCACACGGCCCTGCATCTGGTCGGATCGCTGCTGGCGACCCTGGCGGGCATCGGCATCGTCCGTATGCTCTGGAGGTGAGATGCGGGAGAGGGCGATGACCAACGGGTTCTCTTTGCGCTTCTACATGCTGGAGAAGGCCAAGCACCGCGGGGGGCTGCTCTACGAGTGGCTCCTGGAGCAGGCGAAGCGGCAGGGCGTCCACGGCGGGTCCGCCTTCCGCGCCGTCGCGGGCTTCGGACGCCACGGCGTGCTCCATGAGCAGAAGTTCTTCGAGCTCCAGGGCGACCTCACCGTCGTCGTCGAATTCCTGGTGGACGAGGCCGAAGCGGCGAAGCTGCTGGAGATCGTGCGCCAGGATGGGGCCCACCTGTTCTGGGCCCGTTTCCCGGCCGAGTTCGGCGTGTTCGGCGAAGCCTAGATGGCGGAAGGCCGCTGGCTGAACCGCGCCGTCTGGGGCATGGCCTGGACGAGCTTCCTATCGGATCTCGGCCATGAGGCCATGTCGGCGCTGCTGCCTTCGTTCCTCGCCGCGCTGGGTCTGCCGCCGGCCGCGCTGGGCGCGGTGGAGGGCGTGGGGGACGCGGCCGCCAGCTTCATGAAGCTGGGAGCGGGCTGGGTCTCGGACCGGCTCGGGCGCCGCAAGGGGCTCGTCGTCGCCGGTTACGCGGCGACGGGGCTGGCCTCGGGCCTCGTCGCGCTCGCTACCGGCTTCGGCGGCGTGCTGGCGGCCAAGGGCTTCGGCTGGACCGGGCGGGGCCTGCGCGGGCCGCTGCGGGACGCCATGCTCACGGATGCCATCCCCGAG
>DATJFC010000060.1:0-12620 GCA_035495995.1 Holophagaceae bacterium | reverse complement strand
GGGATCGTCCGCGCGCCAGGCGGGCAGGCGCCAGGCCGCGCCCATGGAGACGCGCAGCGTGCGGCGGCTCCAAAGATCGGGCCCCTTGCCCAGCAGGACGCCGTCCATGCCGAGCGCCGCGGCGCTGCGCAGCAGGAGCCCCAGGTTCTCGGCGTCATCCAGGCGCGGCAGCACGAGAAGGCGGTCGCAGGCCAACAGCGCGTCTCCGGGCGGCGGGTCCGGAACTTCGGCGCAGGCGAGGACGCCGCGATGGAAGGGGAAGCCCGCGATGGCGTGCAACTCTTCCTCCGGCGCCACGAGAAGGACGGCGCTCGTCGGCAGGTGCGAGCGGAGCTGCTCCGCCAGCGCGGGCGTCGTCGCCACGGAGTGGACCACCAGCCGTCCCGCGCGGCCGGCGCGGAGCAGATCCTCCACGAGGATGCGGCCTTCGGCGATGAAGACCTCGCGCCCGCCCATCTGGCGGCGGCCCGCCGAGCGGAGGTCGCGGTAGGGAGCCCAGAGCGGATGGTCGTGGTCCATGGTGACCAAGCTACCCTACCCGGGCGCCGCTGGGCCGGACCCGCGCTTCAGGCCTCCACCGCGCGCACGATCAGCACGGCGTTGTCGAGGCTCTCCACATCCGCCAGGTAGCCCGGCAACACGCAGAGGGCCCTGAACCCGAGCTTGAGCTGCTTGGACAGGGTGGGGTCGAAGCGGAGCCCCGCCGCGACCTCCTTGAGGTAGGTCTCGGGGCTCAGCAGGTGCGCGACCTTGTGATAGCCGGGAATGCGCGCGCCGGCGGCGAACCACCGGCAGCCGAGCGTCCTGGCCAGCTCGAGGCGGGCCTTGTAGAGCTTCTTCGCGAGCCCCAGGCCCTGCAGGGAGGGATCCACCGCGATGTCGACGCCGTAGAAAACCTCGTTCCGCGGATCGTGGGTGGAGAGCGTCCCGCGCCCCGTGGCTTCGGACCAGGTGTGGGGCCGGAGCGCGAGGGAGGCCGGGAGCACCGCGCCCGTGGAATCCGCCAGCACGCGCCCGCTGCCATCCTTCAACAGGATCTGGCCTTCGGGAAAGCGCTCGAGATGCGCGGCCAGCGTCTCCGGCTTCCACAAGGCCTCGACTCCGTGGGGGGGCCGGTAGACGCGTTTCATCAGCTCGATCACCCCGGGGATGTCCGCGGCCTGCCGGAGCGCGGGCGTGATGGGGTTCAGCAGGGCCTTCAAGCGGCCCCGGGAGTACCGGATGAGCTCATCGCCAGGCAGGGGGTTGCCGGCGATCTGCCATTGGACGATGACGGATGTCAGGAACGGGTCCAGAGCGAACATGGAGACCTCCGTTGCATGGAAACGCGAGGCTCACGCAGAGCTGGGTGCAGCCTTGGGATGCCGCGAGCCTGGCCTTGGTTCCTTGAATCCCAACCCGCCGCTTTGCAATCACCTGGGAGATGCGGGACCCGGCCATCCAGGTTTGGAGGGGTCAGGCGCGCGGTTCGAATCGCACGAGCAGGCAGCGCGCGTCCGGCGACAGGCCCCGCGCTTCGGATGATTCACCGTCCAGCCGCGCGGCTTCGAGCGGCGCGAGTTCCAGGCCTTGCGGCGCGAGGGCCCATCGGCCGGTCAAGGCGATGATCCAGGCCGTGGGCGCGGCCGGAATGAGGACGGACCCATCGCCGGAGGCCAGCACTCGGACATCCTGGCGCACGCGGGCCCGGTCGCTGATGACGCCGAGGTCGCGCACGGGGCCGCCGGTGAGCGCCGCGCGCGCCTCCCAATCGCCGCTGAAGACGACGGGTTGCAGGGGCGCCTCGAGCCGGACCCTGCCATGGATTCCGAAGTCGAGATCGAGCCCGCCACCTTCCAGCAGCAGCAAGGTGCGGTCGTAGCCTTCGAAGCGGGAAAAAGGCCCGGACCGCTCGACCCGCGCCATGCTCAGGCGCCAGAGGAATCCTCCCGCGAGCGTGGCGTCCGGAGGCTCGATGGCGATCTGCTCCGTGACGCCGCCGCCATCCTTCCACGGCATGGCGAGGTAGTCGGCGGGTCGCAGGTGCAGAAGAGCCATGCCACGAGTATCCAGCAGAAGCGGCGGACGATTTCCTTTGCGCCTCCAGCGGCTTTGCGGTTCAACAGAGTCATGACCCGCAAGCTGCCCCGGCACCTCACCTGGCTCGAAGCCTTCGCCGCGGCCGTGGAGACCGGCTCGCTGGAGGGCGCCGCGCAGCACCTGGGCGTGGCCCGTTCCGTCGTGAGCGAGCACTTGAAGGCGCTGGAGGAATCGCTGGGCGGCGGGGAGCCGCTGCTGGAGCGGGCGCCGGGCAAGCGCCTGCGGCTCACCACCCGCGGCGAGCGGCTTTACGAGGTGGCGGAAGGCCCCTTGCACCAGCTCAACCTGCGGCGCCTGCGCGACCTCGCGTCCCCGGAGCCGAGCCTGCGCCTGGGCCTCAACCCGACGCTTTCGGACTTCCTCCTGGCCCCGCTGGCGGCGGAGCTGGCGGCGAAGGGGATCAAGCTCGAAACCAGCTTCGGCGGCGCCTTCGAGCTCGTGCGGCAGGTGCAGACCCACCAGCTGGATCTGGCGCTCGGCTTCACGCCCCTGCCGCCCCATCGCGGCGTGGAGAACCGCACGCTGCTGCGCCTCCCTTTCGTCGTGCTCGCCGCGCCGGAGGCCGCGCTGCCGCAGAAGGCGAAGCTCCAGGTCAAGGACCTCGCCGGCGCCTCCTTCGTGGACTGGCTGCGGGACGACCCCTACGGCGGCGCCAACAGCGCGCGCTTCGCGACCGCCGGCGTGCAGGTGCGCGAAGTGGCCCGCGTGGAGAGCTTCCTCCACCTCTTCGCGATGCTGCGGGCGTACAAGGCCTGCGCCATAGCCCCGGATCTGCGGCGCCTGGGCGCGTTCCCCAAGGACCTCCGCGTGGCGACTCTCGTGGAGCCCGAGCCGCAGGCGGTGGAGATCGTCGCGCTCTTCCCCGCGGAAGGCGCATCGCGCGAGGCGGAACTGGCGCTCAAGCGGCTCGCGCGTCACCTGAAGGCTCGTCGGTAATCCGACGAACTAACCCGTTATTTTTGGAATTCCGTCTAGACCGCCCGCGTCCTACAGTGGGATGCGAGGCTGTCATGACCCCCACCGAACGCGCCATCGCCAAGCTTCCCGGGCACCTCCGCCGTTTCGTGGTGGCCCAGGACTATGGCGCGTACACGCCGAGGGACCAGGCCGTCTGGCGCCACATCCTGCGCCGCCTCACGGGCCACCTGCGGGACAAGGCCCATCCTGTCTATCTGGAAGGCTTGGCGGCGACCGGCATCGGCCTGGAGCGCATCCCGAGCCTGGACGAGATGAACGAGAAGCTGGGGGCCATCGGGTGGTGCGCCGTCGCCGTGCGCGGCTTCCTGCCTCCAGCGGTCTTCACCGAGCTCCAGACGATGAAGGTGCTGGCCATCGCCGAGGACATCCGGGACCACAGCCACATCGCCTACACGCCCGCGCCGGACATCGTGCATGAAAGCGCGGGCCACGCGCCCATCCTCGCCAGCGCGCGCTACGCGGAATTCGTGCGGCGCTGCGGGCAGGTGGGCTTCAAGGCCATCGCCTCGCTGGAGGACCAGGAGGTCTTCGAGGCCATCCGCAACCTCAGCGTCGTGAAGGAGGATCCCACCGCATCGCCTGAACAGGTGCGGGCCGCGGAGGCGCGCCTCCACGCCGCGGGCGCGGCCAAGCGCTTCACCAGCGAGAACACGAAGGCCAGCCGCCTCTACTGGTGGACGGCGGAGTACGGCCTCATCGGCGGCCTGGCCGCCCCCAAGATCTACGGCGCCGGGCTCCTCAGCTCCATCGGCGAGGCCGAGCACTGCCTCACGGACGCCGTGAAGAAGCTGCCCCTCTCGCTCGCCTGCGTGGACACGGAATACGACATCACGACCATGCAGCCCCAGCTCTTCGTGGCCCGGGACTTCGACCACCTCTTCGAGGTGCTGGACCAGTTCGAGGCCACCCTGGCCTGGAAGCGCGGCGGCGACTTCGGCCTGGAGCAGGCCCTGCAGGCCCGCACGGTGAACCACCTCGTCCTGTCCGACGGCACGGAAGTGACGGGCGTCGTTACCCAGCTCGACCGGATGGATCATGAGATCGCGCCCGGCCTCAGGATCGTCGCGGCCCATCTGAGCGGACCCATCCTCGTCTCCAAGGGCGGCAAGGCGCTGGGCGCCCCCGTCGATGGCCCCGCCGTCGTGCTCTTCGGCGACCCGGCCCTGCACGGGGCCCACCGGCCCGCCGCCGGCCTCGTCTTCACGAGCGCGGCCCTGCCCTCCGTCGCGGGCGGCCCCGCGGACCCCGAAGCCTGGGACCAGGCCTTCGGCCAGCTCAACGCGTTCGCCGCCGGCGACGCGGAGGCCCGCGCCCGCGCCGCCAAGGCCGGCGCGCTGAAGCCGGACCTCGCCGCGCTCTACGCCGAGGTCCGCGCCATGCGCGAGCAGGGCCCGGTGGATCCCGCGCGCCTGGAGGCCATCCTCCTCGGCCTCAAGGCCCATCCGGAAGACTGGCTCCTCGGGATCGAGATCCAGGAGCTGATGAGGGCCGCCGCGGCCTGATGCCTCAAGGGGATTAAGCTGGAGGGCCGGAGGCCCTCCATGCTCTTCCGCCAGCTGAACGACATCGCCTGCAAGACCTATCTCGCCGCGTCCGAAGCCGGCGGCGAGGCGGCGCTGGTGGACCCGGTCCTTGGCCGGGAGGACCACTACTTGAGCGTGCTGAAGGATCTCGGCCTCACGCTGCGCTATGTCGTGGACACCCATGTGCACGCGGACCACCTTTCCGGCGCCGCGGCCTTGAGGGACCGCACGGGCGCGGACCATGTGATGCACCGCAGCTCCAAGGTCGCCGAAGGCAATCTCCGCGTGGAGGAGGGCCAGGACCTGGAACTGGGCGATCTGCGGATGGGCTTCCTTCACACGCCGGGCCACACCCAGGACAGCCTCACCCTGCGGCTCCCCGACCGCATCCTCACCGGCGACTTCCTCTTCCTGGGTGAAGGCGGCGCGGGCCGCACGGACCTCCCCGGCGGCGACCCGGGGGAGCACTGGGATTCGCTGCAGAAGCTGGCGGGTCTTCCCGAGGATCTGCTCGTGTTCCCGGGCCACGACTACCACCACCGCACCCATTCCACCCTGGCCGAGCAGCGGCGCGCCAATCCCCGGCTCCAGCCCCGCTCCCGCGAAGCCTATGTGGCCTGGCTGAAGGACCTCCGCCTGACGCCCGCGGAGTGGATGAAGGATGTGCTGAAGGCGAACCTGGCCTGCACCCGGGATCCGAGTTCCGTGGCGATCCCCGCGGAGGGCGCCGTCTGCGAAGTGGGCGCCGGCAGCGCGGCCGTGCCCCAGATCAGCTGCGAGGAGCTCCAATCCGCCACGGATGTGGCGCTGCTCGTGGATGTGCGGCAGCCGGATGAATTCACCGGGCCGCTGGGCCACATCAAAGGCGCGCGCCTGATCCCGCTCGGAGAGTTGTCCGCGCGGCTGGCGGAGCTGGAAGCCTTCAAGGGCAAACCCGTCGTGACCAACTGCAAGGCCGGCGGCCGCTCCAACCAGGCGGCGTCGATCCTGCTCGGCGCGGGCTTCACGGATGTGCGCTCGCTGACCGGCGGCATGGGGCGCTGGAACAGCCTCGGCCTCCCCACCGAACGGTAGCGGATGGACTCGCCCCGCCTGGGCCTGCGGGCCAACGCAGGCCAGTTCTCGCTCCTGGTCCTGGTGAATGCCTTCGTGGGCGCCATGGTGGGCCTGGAACGCAGCCTCCTGCCGCTCATGGCGGAGCGGGAATTCCATGTGGCCGCCCGCGCCGCCATCCTCGCCTTCATCGCGGCCTTCGGCTTCTCCAAAGCCGCGGCGAATTACCTGGCCGGGCGCTGGGCCGTGCAGGGGGGCCGGAAGCGCGTGCTGGTGTGGGGCTGGATCGCGGCGCTGCCCGTGCCCTTCCTGCTCTGGCTCGCGCCCTCCTGGGGCTGGGTGGTGGCGGCGAACCTCTTCCTCGGCCTCAACCAGGGCCTCGCCTGGTCCACCTGCGTGATCATGAAGATCGACCTGGCGGGTCCGAAGCGGCGCGGCCTCGCCATGGGCCTCAACGAGTTCGCGGGCTACGGCGCCGTCGCCCTTGCGGCCTGGGGCTCTGGCCTGCTGGCGAGCCGCTGGGGGCTGAGGGCCACGCCCGCGCTGCTGGGGATCGGCGTGGCGGTGGCCGGGCTCGCGCTGTCCTCCTTCTTCGTCCGCGAGACGGACGCCCACGCGGCCGCGGAGGCGGCGGGCAGCACGGAAACGCTTTCAGCGAAGGAGGCCTTCCTCCGCACCAGCTTCCGCGACCGCCGGCTCTCCACGCTTTCCTGGGTCGGCATGGTGAACAACCTCAACGACGGCGTGGCCTGGGGACTCTTCCCCTTGATCTACGCGGCCCGGGGCATGGACCTGGCGCGCATCGGGCTGCTGGCGGGGCTCTATCCGGCGGTGTGGGGGATCGCGCAGCTCGGCACCGGATGGCTCTCGGACCACTGGGGCCGCAAGCCGCTCATCGCCTGGGGCATGGCGCTGCAGGGCCTCGCGCTGGCGGCGATCCCTTGGGTGTCGGGCTTCCCCGGCTACGCCACCGCCAACGCGATCCTGGGGCTGGGCACCGCCATGGTCTACCCCGCCCTGCTCGCGGGCGTCGGCGACGGCGCCCACCCGAGCTGGCGCCCGGCCGCGGTGGGCGTGTACCGCCTCTGGCGGGACGCGGGCTACGCCGTAGGGGCCCTTCTCGCCGGGGTGCTCGCGGACTGGCTGGGGCTCTCCTCCGCCATCATCGCCGTGGCCGCTCTGACGCTGGGCGCCGGCATCCTGGCGGGTCTCCGGCTGCCGGAAACCGGTAGCCTGGAAAGGATGGAGGTCCGCCCATGACATGGATCGAGAAGGACAAGGCCCTGCGCCGCGAGGTCAAGACCAAGGACTTCATGACGAGCTTCCGCATCGTGGAAGCCATCACGCCGCTCGCGGAGACGGCCAACCACCACCCCGATCTCGAACTGGGCTGGGGCTATGTGCGCATCAAGCTCACCACCCACGATGCCGGCGGCGTGACGGAGAAGGATCACGCGCTGGCGAAGCAGATCGACGGCGTGGTGGAGCGCTTCGGACTATAGACCGGAGCAATCCTGGTCGCGGAACGCGCGGAATCACGCGGAGGACGCGGAAGGTCTACTCAATCATCGAAGAGGTCCGTGGGCCTGCCATCATCCGCAGTCGCATCCAGACCCATGGAACGGCGATGAACCACTGAGCGTAGCCCAGCGCAGAAACCAGTGCCCAGAGAACCACGATGGATAGATGTGGGTGCACATTCATCCAGACCGCGAGCGATTGAGGCCCCATTCCCCATAGACGGACCCCGAGAAAACAACCCGGAAGCGTCGGCACGGCCAGCCACTGCCAGGCACTGAACCACCAACCGATCTGGCCCGGGACACTCATGTGCCAGGTCAGTTCCCAACCGATCAGAACCGCGACCAGATAGGTCAGATAGACGAGCCTCACGGCACGGAAGCACGCTTTGTTCCGTGCCTTCCGCGCGGTTTCCGCGTCCTCCGTGTTCAGGATTGCATCCATGCCTTCACCAACTCTTCAAACCGCCTTCCGCGCTCTTCGAAGTTCTTGAACTGGTCGAAGCTGGCGCAGGCGGGGCTGAGGAGCACCTGGTCGCCGGGCTCGGCCAGCTCCAGCGCGCCCAGGACGGCGTCGTCGAAGCCCCAGACGGTCTCGTGGGGCAGGTCGCCGAGATCGCGTTCCAGCTGCGGGATGGCGTCGCCGAGGAAGACGAGGCGGCGCAGCTTGCCTTCCAGCGCCTCGCGCAGCGGTTCGTAGCTGGCCCCCTTGTCCGTGCCGCCCAGGAGCAGCACGAGCGGGCCCGGCAGCGCGCGCAGGGCGATGAGCGTGGCGTCCACATTGGTGCCTTTGGAATCGTTGTAGCAGCGCACGCCGCCCTTCTCGCCGCAGAAAGCGATGCGGTGGGCGAGGCCAGGATAGGTGCGCAGGCCTTCGCGGATGGCCTCGTGGGTGGCGCCGCCGTGGCGGGCGAGCAGCGCGGCGGCGAGGGCGTTCTCCACATTGTGGGCGCCGGGGATCTTTAATTCCCCCCGATGGAGGAGCTGCTCGCCATGCAGGCGCAGCATGCCGTCGCCGTCGCACCAGGCTTCGCATTCGGTCCAGCCGAAGCGCGCCGTGCTTCCGGCTCCAGGCGCGCCCGCCGCCAGTTCCGGGTGGGCAGCCGGCAGCACGCGGAGATCTTCAGGTCCCTGCCCCGCGAAGATCCGCAGCTTGGCTTTCCGGTAGGTCTCGAGATCGCCGTAGCGGGCGAGGTGGTCCGGCGTGAGGTTCAGGAAGGCCGCGGCTTCGGCGTGGAAGGCGTCCAGGCTCTCCAGCTGGTAGCTGCTCAGCTCGAGCGCGAAGACCGTGCCAGGGCCCGCGTTCCGCACGGCCTCGAGGAAAGGGGTGCCGAGGTTGCCGCAAGCCGCGGTGGGGATTCCGGCCGTGCTCAGGAGATGGGCCAGCAGGTCCGTCGTGGTGCTCTTCCCGTTGGTGCCCGTGATGGCGAGGATCTTCGAGCCGTCCGCGCGCGCGCGCAGCGCCTGATGCCCCAGCTCCACCTCGCCGATGACTTCGATGCCCCGGGCGAGGGCCTCCACGACGAAGGGCGCGCTGCGCGGGATGCCCGGGCTCAGGACGACGCGGGCACAGCCCTCCAGCAGGGAGAACGGGTGTCCGCCCCAGATGCCCTGGATGCCCTGGGCGGCGAGCGCCCGGGCGTCGGCGGGCTCAGCGCCCTGGTCGGTGAGGATGACTTCCCCGCCCTTTTCCCCCAGCCACCGCGCCGCGGCCCGGCCGGAAGCGCCGGCCCCCATCACCACGGTCCATTTTCCCATGCCCGGATCGCTCCTCTTTGCTAAGCCTAGCAAAGGCGCCTGCCCCGCCCTTCCGCTGGCGCGGAATGGGAGTAGCGTTAAGGTGTTCCAAACCCCGGAGACCGGATGGAGCATCAGCTCCTCACCAAGATCCTCGCGGATGAGATCCCGCTCATCCCCGTGACCCAGCCCATCATGAACCTCCGGTCCATGCGGCTGGAGGCCCGGGAATACCTCACCCACTTCGTGGACGAGGCCGGCGTGGACCGCAGCTCCGGGGTGCTCCTGACCCAGCTGGACCTCCCCGAGAAGCAGCGCACGGCCCTGGACCTGAAGTGCCTGGCCACCACCTTCGAAACCCTGGCCCAGCTGCCCCCGGCCCTGTCCCACCTCCATTTCGTGAACCTGGAGCCGCGGACGATGGAGAACGCCGCCTTCTGGGAGGCGATTCCCGGATGGCTGGAATCCCTGTCCATCCGCCCCGACCAGGTGGTCATGGAATTCACCGAGGCCCAGAGCGTCCACAACCTGGACGACCTGAAGGACTTCGCCCGGCGGCTGCGCGTCATGGGCCTGCGCATCGCCGTGGATGATCTCGGCTCCGGCGTGGCGAGCCTCTCCCACATGGCGCGCCTGGCGCCGGACTTCATCAAGGCGGACCGCAGCCTGGTGGAGCAGGCCCACCGCCGCCCCTACCAGTCGGCGCTCCTGAACGCGCTGGCGCACTTCGCGCGCGCCATGCGCGTGGGCTTCATCGCCGAGGGCATCGAGCTGCCTGAGGAGCTGACGGCCATCACCGACGCCGATGTGCCTTGGGGCCAGGGCTACGTCTTCGGCAGGCCCGTGAGCGGCGTGCCCGAGATCACGGCGACGCACCAGGCGGGATAGCCCGGGATCCAGGCGCGCCGAAGCGCTCGTCCTACCGCAGCTTCAGCGAACTCAGCGCGAGGATGGAGCAGACGATGGCCGTGATCCAGAGCCGGATCACGACTTTCGTCTCCGCCAGGCCGCCCAGCTCCATGTGGTGGTGGAAGGGCGCCATGCGGAAGATGCGCTTGCCGCCGCGGAGCTTGAAGCTGCCCACCTGCAGGATCACGCTGACGGCCTCGAAGACGAAAAGGCCGCCGGCGATGAGCAGCAGCAGCTCCTGCTTGATGATGACGGCGACGACGCCGAGCGCGCCGCCAAGGGCAAGCGCCCCCGTGTCGCCCATGAAGACCTCCGCCGGGTGGGCGTTGAACCAGAGGAAGCCCAGGCAGGCCCCGGACATCGCGGCCATGAACACCACCAGCTCGCTGCCGCCGGGCACATGGGGCACGACGAGGTAGGCCGCGAGCTTCGCGTTGCCCACGACATAGGCGAGCATGCCGAAGGTGAGCGAGACGACGAGCAGGCCGCCCGTGGCGAGGCCGTCGAGCCCGTCCGTGAGGTTCACGGCGTTGCTGGTTCCGACCACCACGAGCCAGATCCAGGGGATGAGGAAGATGCCCAGGTCCGGCCTGAAGTTCTTGAAGAAGGGCACCGAGAGGTGGCTGGTGTCGCGGCCCCGCAGACCGAAGTGCAGCGTCAGCCAGGCCACCACCAGGGCGATGAGGGTGAGCAGCACCATCTTCTGCCGGCTCGTGAGGCCGAGGTTCTGCTTCTTGAGGAGCTTCTTGGCGTCGTCAAAGGCGCCCACGGCGCCGAAGCCCAGCAGCGCGGCGAGCGTCACCCAGATGGCTCCGCTGCGGAGGTCGCACCAGAGCACCGTGGCGATGAGGATGACGACGATCATCAGGAGGCCGCCCATGGTGGGGGTGCCGGCCTTGCCCTGGTGGTGCTTGGGCCCTTCATCGCGGATGTGCTGCCCCATTTTCAGGCGCCGCAGGGTGCGGATCATCCAGGGGCCGAGCGCGAGGCTGAGGATCATCGCCGTCGCCGCGGCCATGGCGGCTCGGAAGGTGATGTAGCGCATGACCCCGGCTCCGGGGACGTGCGCGCGGAAGATTTCGAAGAGGCGCGGCAGCATCCGTCCATTGTGGCCTGGAGCGGGCATTCGCGGGCCGGAGGCCGAAAATTTCCCGGCAGGCCCTACGAATGGGCGTATGCTAGGCGCACCAAGCTTCGGCCCCACCTTACGGCTCACATGCCAACCGAACCCCAGTCCATCGGCCGCTACCGAGTGATTCGCCTCCTGGGCGAGGGCGGCATGGGCGCTGTCTACCTCTGCCAGGATCCGCTGCTCAAGCGCCAGGTGGCCGTGAAGACCGTGCTGGCGGGCCGTTCCGACTCCGCCGAGATGCTGGAGCGGTTCCAGCGGGAGTCGGAGATCAGCGCCCAGCTCAACTTCCCGCACATCGTCACGGTGTTCGATGTGGGCAACGATCCGGAGATCGGCCCCTTCATGACGATGGAGTTCGTGGACGGGTCCTCCCTGGCGAGCCTCATCCAATCCGGGAATGTGTCGCCCGCGGGCGTCGTGGACCTGCTCGCGCAGGCGGGGCAGGCCCTGGACGCGGCCGCCCGGGGCGGAGTGGTCCACCGCGATGTCAAGCCCGAGAACATGCTGGTGAGCAAGGATGGCTTCCTGAAGCTGACCGACTTCGGCGTGGCCCGCGAAGTGACGAGCCAGACCCTCACCACCACCGGCATGCTCGTGGGCACGCCCACCCACATGGCCCCCGAGCTCCTCTCGGGCGATAAGGCTTCTGCCACCTCCGACCGCTACGCGCTGACCGTCACGGCCTTCCAGCTGCTGTTCAAGGGCGCCCTGCCCCACAAGGGCTCGACCATCCACGCGCTGCTGACCCACATCCTCTATTCGAACCCGGAGATGCCACCCGACATGCCCGGCCCCGTGGCCAGGGTGTTCCTCAAGGCCCTCCACAAAGAGCCGGCCCGCCGCTATCCGAGCACCCAGGCTTTCCTGGAAGACCTCGCGGAAGCCTACGGTATCGAAGCGCCAGCCCCCGCCAAAACGGGAGACCGGTACGGCAGCTCGCACCCTTCGCAAGACGACATGACGACCCAGGACATCCCGAGCCCTTCACCGGCCCACGCGCCGGACGACCCCCCGACCAAGGGCGGCGGGGCCCGGCTCACGGGGCCGCCCGACGCGTTGCTCAAGGGCGGCGCGGACGCCTATGTAGGCCCCTCGCCCGACGAGTATCTGCGCCGCCTCAATCTCGGCCTGGTGGCTCCTTCGGCGTACACCAGTAATTCCCGCGTCCGGCTGATCCCCTTGCCGCAGCAGAAACCCCAGACCCACACCCGCGCATTGACGATGATCCTGCTGCTGGTTGCGGCGCTGGCGGGCTGGAACTACCTCCACACCCGCTCGGTGCGCGCGGCTGAGGCCGCGGCGGGCTTGACCGGCCCGGCTCCCAAGTTCATCCGCGTCCAGACCGATCCGCCCGGCGCCGCCGTCCTCGTGGGCGGAGACAAGGTGGGGACGACCCCCATGAACGATCTCTATGTCCCGGCCTTCGCCACGGATCTCGTCATCCAGAAGGAAGGCTACAAGCCCTGGCACGGGCAAGTCGGGCCCGACACCGACTTGCCCTCCACCATCAGGCTGGTGCCGGCGGATTGACCGGCGCGTCCTCGAGCTTCTCGTCCGAGGCCCCGATCACGCAGGCGAGGTTCACCAGTAGGAAAGGGAACCGGTTCTCTTCGTCCGGCGAAGTGTCGTAGGCGCCGAAGCGGCAATTCTTGAGCACCACGAAATGGTCGTGGTTGGTCAGGTAGTCGG
>DATJFC010000059.1:0-3029 GCA_035495995.1 Holophagaceae bacterium | reverse complement strand
GCGCGCATCGTGCCCCGCTTCAAGCCCGGCCGCCAGCTCGTGGACAAGCTGAACGAGACCTCGAAGAAGAAACGGGCCTGATCCAGGCTGCGGGCTGCACGGTCCGACCCGGCGGAGCTTGCCGTCCCGTCACCTTACGGTCGAGCGTGGCCCACTCGCGGGCAGAAAGGATCTGGGGCAGGGGTTGGCGGCGGCCACGCAGCCCGGAGCCTGTAGTCCGCAGGCCGATGTGGCATCCGTGAGCCCATGCCCCCGCCATCCACGATGCCGCCGGTCGCGCTCTGCCTGGGCGGCATGGATCCGTCCGGGGGCGCGGGCCTGGTGCGCGACGCGCTGACGCTGGCGCGCCTGGGCGTGCACGCGATGACCGTGAGCACGGCCGAGACGATCCAGAACGGCCTCGCCTGCCAGGCCATCCAGGCGCCTTCCATGGATCCCGTGGCGCGCATCGAGACGCTGGGGCCGCACCTCGCGGGCGCCTGGGGCGTGAAGCTGGGCCTCTGCGCCCTGGAGGCTCCGGCCCTCAAGCGGCTCGCCGCCACGCTGGACGCGCTCCATCCGAAAGTGCGCATCTGGGACCCGATCCTCGCGCCCAGCGCGGGCGTGGGCCTGCACGACGGCGGCGAGCTGCGGGAGCTGGGCCGCGTCCTCCTGCGGAGCGGCAAGTGGGTCGTGAGCCCCAACCGCGGCGAAGCCGCCGCCCTCGCGGGCCTGCCGCCGGACCAGATCCGCCTCGCCTCTCCGGAGGCCCTGTCGCGGCCCTTGCTCGAACTGGGCGCGGCGGCCGTCTGGCTCAAGGGCGGCCACGCGCTCGGCGAGACCGTGCAGGACCTCTGGATCACGGCGACGCGCATCGAGGCCCTGCCCGCCGCGCCGCGCCTGCCCGGCCAGCGCCGCGGCACTGGTTGCACGCTGGCTTCGCTGTGGCTGGGCCTGCGGCTGCTGGGGCGCAACGACCACGACGCCGCCATCGAGGCCGCGGACATGCTCCGCGCGGCCTGGGGCCAGGCTTTCGCGCCCGGCGGCGCGGGCCATCCGCTCTTCGCGCCCGGGGCGCCATGAGGCGCAACCGCCAGCACGAAGGCCGCGGCTTCATCATCCGCACCGCCCCGGATGGGCCCTACGCCGGCTGGGCGGGATCGCGGTTCCTGGAAGAAGGCCTCGCCTCCGTCCACGCCGCGCCGGGCCGCGCGTTGCACCGCATCCAGCGGCTGGCGGGCGATCTGCCCGGCGGCTTCGCGCTGGCCTGGGACCATCCGCCCGCCTGGATGGAGGCGCTCCCCGCCGAGGCCCGCGCGGGCTGGTGGGAGGCCCTCACCGGCGCGACGGGCCTGCGGCTGCACTTCCGCGCCCTGCCCGCGGATCTGCCCGGCGGCAGTTTCCGCGGCTGGCTGCATCAGAAGGACGCGCCCACCGGCGCGGCGGGCGAGGCCTGGCGCGCCGGCTGGATCGGCTGGGTGCCCGCCACGGACGGCCAGTGGCGCTTCCCCGAACTCGGCTCCGCCGCCGCGCCGGAGGAGCTGGCGCCCGGCTGGATCTGGGGCGAGATCCTCGTGGCCCTGCCCGCCGTCGGGCATCTGGATGTGGACGGCGCCCTGCTGCCCGCGCTGTCGGACATCCACACGCGGCTGGAGAAGGCGATGGCCCTGCGCATGTCCCAGGACATCGACGCGCCCCTGCCCTTCAACCGCCGCGCGGCCGCGTGGCGCCTCGGCCTGCTGGGCGGCGCGGAATTCATGCGCGCCCACGGCGACGCCGCCAAGACCGCTCTCGCGGTGAAAGGCCTCGCCACGCGCATCTCGGGCGCCCTGCGCGCGCCCGTGCGCGTGGGCGCGAGCGTCAGCCTCGAAGCCGCGGCGGATCTGGGCCGCCAGGCCATGCGCGAAGGCGCGCCCTGGCGCGGCAGCATGCCCCTGCCCCCCGCCCCCGCGGCCTTCTCGCCCGGCTTCGGCGCCGATCCCCGCGAAGCCGCGCCCCTGGCCGCGCGCGCGAGCCTGCCCGAGGCCTTCGCCGCCATCCTCGACCATCCACCCCTCGCCCTGCTGCGCGTGCCCTCTGTGCCGCCCGAAGCCGGCGTGACGGCCTTCCTCGAGAAGCTGCATCCCGCCCCCGCCCTGCGCTGGCTGCCGCCCCATCTGCCGCCCCCCGGCCCCTTCGATCCCGACCGCCCCTGGGCCGAGGCTAGCGCTTATCCCTTCCCCAGCGACCCCAGCGGCGGCGCGACCCCGAGCCTGTTCGAAGGGTTCTGAGGAAATTGTTCAACCGCGAAGACGCAAAGCACGCGAAGAAGCCTGTCCACACCAGCTTTTCTTCGCGCCCTTCGCGTCTTCGCGGTGAATGGCTTCTAGCTAGACTGATCCACCATCCCTCATCGGAGCTCCCATGACCGAGCCGCTGCGCATCGCGAAAGCCGCTGAGGACCTCGTCCTCCTGCCGGGACTCGCGAACCGGCACGGGCTCGTGGCGGGCGCGACGGGCACGGGCAAGACGGTCACGCTGCAGCGGCTGGCGGAGAGCTTCAGCCGCCTCGGCGTGCCGGTGTTCATGGCCGACGTGAAGGGCGAC
Organism: Holophagaceae bacterium; assembly: GCA_035495995.1. Taxonomy (GTDB): domain Bacteria; phylum Acidobacteriota; class Holophagae; order Holophagales; family Holophagaceae; genus JAFDVN01. The sequence goes on along the minus strand of DATJFC010000059.1, from coordinate 464 downwards.
CTGACCGGCATCACGCAGGCCGGCAGCGTGAGCGCGAAGCTCGCGGCAGTGCTGAAGGAGCGCGGCATCGCCCCCTCGCCGTCGGTTGCCTGCCCGGCGACGCTGTGGGACGTCTACGGCAAGTCCGGTCACCCGGTGCGCGCCACCGTCAGCGAAATCGGCCCGTCGCTGCTCGCACGCATGCTCGAACTGAACGACGTGCAGGCAGGCGTGCTCGACGTCGCGTTCAAGCTCGCCGACGAACAGGGATTGTTGCTGCTCGACCTCGACGACCTGCGCTCGTTGTTGAACCTGGTGTCCGACAAACACGCCGAAGTGTCGCAGCGCTACGGCCTCGTCAGCCCACAGTCGGTCGCCGCCATTCAACGAGCGTTGCTCCGGCTCGAAGGCGAAGGCGGCAAACAGTTCTTTGGTGAGCCCGCGCTCGAACTCGCCGACCTGATGCGCACCGACTTGACCGGACG
>DATJFC010000058.1:0-8567 GCA_035495995.1 Holophagaceae bacterium | reverse complement strand
CTCACGGGCTATTTCCTCGACCGCCATGAGAGGGTCGAGCAATCGGAGAAAGCCGCCATGGAGAAAGCCCGCGAGGCCCAATCCAGGCTGCTGCAGAGCCAGATGAGCCCCCATGTGCTGTTCAACGCTCTGAACGGGTTCGCGGAGCTGATCCACAAGGATCCCGCCGCGGCGGAGGGAAGCGTCCGCTCCTTGGCCCACCTCCTTCGCCAGCTGCTGACCTTCGCGGAATTCAAAGTCATCACGCTTCAGGAAGAACGGGCCCTTGTCGAGGATTACCTCCATCTGGAAGGGTTGAGGCTGGGATCGCGGCTCTCATCGATCTGGCAGTGGGAAGAGCGTCTCCAGTCCCGGCTGGTGCCCCCGCTGCTCATTCAGCCGCTCGTCGAGAACGCGATCAAGCACGGCATCGCGCCGGTGAAGCAGGGAGGCATTCTGCGGATCTCGATCCGCGAAGAGGCCGGTTCGCTGCTTCTGGAGGTGGCCAACACCGGGTCCTCCCTGGGGGTGAAAGACGGAACCCGCCCAGGCCTCGGGTTGGGGCTCCGCAACTTGAAGGACAGGCTGGCTTTGGCCTTCGGTCCGGACGCTTCATTCGGATTGGCCGAGAGAGAGGGGTGGACGATCGCCACAATCTCTCTGCCAGGCGATAAAATCGCGCCATGAGCGCCATACGGATCGCCGTCGTGGATGATGAGCCGTTGGCGCGCGAGCGTCTCAGCCGCCTCCTCACTGAGCTGGGCGTGGAAGTCGCAGTCGAGCTCGAGGACGGCACCGATCTGCTCCAATGGCTCCGTTCGGATGGCAAGGTCGACGCCCTATTCCTCGACATCAACATGCCTGGCGCCACTGGGCTGGAGATCATGGCTGAACTGCCGCCATCCCTTCCCGTGGTGTTCGTCACGGCCCACGCCGATTACGCCGTGAGGGCGTTCGATTCGGAGGCGGTGGATTATGTGGTGAAGCCGGTGTTCAAAGACCGGCTTGAGCGGGCGTTGACCAGGATCAGGTCCCGGGGTTCGGCGGTGAAAGAAGGCCCTGGGATCCGGTCTGCTTCGCAAGGGGTCCAGCCCCGTTTCCCGGTCCGGGCCGGAGACGGGCATGTGTTTCTCGACCTACGGAAGGTGACCCACTTCGAGATCGATGTGGACACGGTCTGGGCCTGGTGCGGGGGGAACAAGTTCAAGACCCCCTGGGGGGCCCTCGCGGAGGTGGAATCCGCTTTCCAGGAAGCCTGCCTCGTCAGAGCTCAACGGCACATCCTGCTCAGGCCCGAGATGGTAACGGGCGTGAGGCCCCTTCCGGGAGGGCGATGCAGCGCCCGGATGGGCGATGGTGTCGACATCCCTGTCAGCCGGAGCGCGACGCCCCGATTGAAGGAGCTTTTGCATCTCCGGTGACTTCCGTTCACGGGCCATCCCCGGATTTTGGGGTGCAGGGACGAAGGAGGCTCCGACTGGCAAGGGCCCAAGTGATATTGAAGGCCCAAACAGGCTGAAGGAACCGCGAGGTTCCTTCAGCCTGTTTGGGCCGCACCTCCTGGCCCTGGTCAGTCCCAGTGCTTCAAGCTCGGCCACAGTTCCTTCAACGGCGTCTTCACGCCGCGGCAGAGGTAGATGGGGCCGTTCTCTTCGCCCATGCCCCAGTCGCTGTGGTGCTCGGCGGCCAGTTCGACGGAGCGGAATTCCTCTTCGAGGCCCTTGCGGCTGCAACCGAGGGCGATGATGGTGTCGCCGTCGAAGGCGGGCGTGCCCCAGAGGGAATGGGCCTGATGGGCGCAGAGGGCTTCAGGCAGGCCCAGGGCGGGGCCGAACTGGTTGATGGCGCCGGCCTCGCCGTAGTTGGCGGCGTAGATGGCCGTCTTGGCGCGTTCTTCCGGTGGTAGCGCCTGGTAAACGCGGGCCACTTCCTGTGCCATCTCCGGCCACCCGATTTGATCGCCGAGGCGCTGGTCCAGCGCGCCTTCGTGATGGGTTTCCAGCTGTTTCGGTTTGAGGCCCAGTTCGACCTGGTAGGCGGCCAGCTTCTCCGGCGCGAGGAAGGGCAGGATCGCGGGCACCAGCGGCGCGGTGACGAGGATGATCACGGCGCATACCGCGGCTTTGGGCCACAGGCGTCCCAGCCTCAGGCCCGGCCCGTCGAAGAAGCGCTCGAAGGCCACGCCGCCCGCCGCGAAGAGCATCGGATAGATGGAAGCGACGTAGTAGTCCTTGGCGTGCAGGGCCATCATCACCCCCAGCACGGCGAGGTAGAGCCAGCCCAGCAGGCGCGTCTCTCCGCGCCGCAGCAGGGACACGAGGCCCGCCAGCCAGACCGGAAAGAGGAACGGATGCAGGAAGGTGATCTGCTGCTTGAGGAAGGGCCAGGGCGCCAGGACGACATTCTTCCCCATGCGGCGCACATTCTCCTGGTCCTCGATGACCGGGAAGTGGTGGTGGGCCTGCCAGAGCAGGGTGGGCAGGAAAACCAGCAGCGCGAGGCCCGCGCCCGCCCACAGCCACGGGCGGATGAGCTCGCGGCGCTGGGGCGAGAGCAGCAGCGCGATGAGCAGGGCCAGCAGCACCACCAGGGTCGAATACTTGTTCTCGAGACCCACGCCGGCGGCGAGGCCCGCCCAGAGCCACTGCCGAGGATCGCCGGTGCGGAGGAAGCGGGCCAAGTGGAAGGCGAACCAGGTCCAGAGCACCGTCTCCAGCGTGGTGACGCAGAGGATGCTGTCCGCCGCCAGCAGGATCGGCGCGCAGAGGACGCACAACCCGGCCAGGCCCTGGGCGAAACGGCCGCCGCCCAGCTCCCGGGCCAGGAGCATCGAGATCGCGATCATCCCCGCGCCCCAGGCGGCCGCGATCATGCGCACGGCCGGCAGGGAGCCGCCCATCCAGAGAGCCGCCTTGAAGCAGGCGATGGTGAGGGGCGCGTCGTCCACGAAGCCCCAGCCCATGTGCCGCGCGCAGTCCAGGAAGTAGAGCTCGTCCCGGAAGTAGCCATAGTTGTGGGCCGTGAGGCCGTGCAGCAGCAGTTTGATGCCGATGAGGGCGAGCGCGGCGCCCCAGGCGAAGGGCTGCAGGCCCCAGGTGGGCCCGCGGGAAGGAGTCGAGTTCATGTCAGGCCTTGTCCCAGAGCGGCTTCAACCGCTGATAGCCGGTCTTGCTGACGGGCAAGCGGGCGCCGTCCCGGAGGACCGCCTCCCAGTGTTCTTTGCTGTCCTGTTCGAGGCGGACAAGGCGTTCGAGGTTCAAAATGTAACTGCGGTGGATGCGGATGAAACGATCAGGGTTCAACTGGCTTTCCAGGCTCGACAAGGTCTGCTGCTTGAGCAGTTCGCGGCCTTCGGTCTTGAGCAGCACATAGTCGTCCTGGGCCTGGACGAAATCCAGCTTATCGAGGGGCACGATGCTCACCTTGGGGCCGTCCTTCACGACGATGCGGTCCAGAGGCTTCCCTTCGCGGGCGGCCGTCTGGAGGTTCGGCGCGAGATCCGCGGCAGGTTTCGTCCCCGCGGCCCGGCGGGCCTTGTCCAGGGCCGCGTCGAAGCGCTCCTTCGAGAAGGGCTTGAGCAGGTAGTCCACGGCGTGGGCGTCGAAGGCCCGCAGCGCGTGCTGGTCGAAGGCCGTCACGAAGATCACGGCCGGCTCGCCTTCCAGCAGGGCGAGCACCTCGAAGCCGTCCAGCTTGGGCATCTGCACATCGAGGAGGACGAGGTCCGGCTTCAGTTCCGAGGCCATCTTGACGGCCTCGAAGCCGTTGGCGGCCTCGCCCAGGATCTCGATGTCGGCGTGGGCGGCGAGATGCTCCCGCACCACGGCCCTGGCCAGCTCCTCGTCGTCCACGATGAGGGCGCGCGTCTTCATGGCTGCTCCGTCTGGAAGGGGAAACGGAGGCGGACCGCATGGCGGCCCTCCTCGATGCCGGCCTCGAAGGCCGCCTGCTCGCCGAAACGGCCCAGCAGGCGCTGGCGCACCTGGCGCAAGCCGAGGCCTAGGCCCTGGGGCCGCGGCGCGTCGGAATCCACCGGGTTCTCGAGCAGGATGCGCACCCACGCGCCGTCCAGCTTCGCCTCGAACCGCACCTCGCCGCCTTCGGGCAGGGGCGAGATGCCGTGCTTGATGGCGTTCTCCACGAGGGGCTGGAGCAGGAGGGGTGGCAGGAGGGCCCGTTCCGCCTCCGGCTCCACCTGCCAGTCGAGGCGCAGGCGCTGGCCGAAGCGCACCTGCTCGATGGCGAGGTAGCCGCGGCAGAGCTCCAGCTCCTCGGACAGGGCCACGGCGGCGCGCTCGCCGAGGCCCAGCGAGCGGCGCAGGAAGTCCGAGAGCTTCACGCACATGTCCCGTGCCCGGAGCGCGTCCACGCTCGTCAGCGCGCTGATGGTGTTGAGCGCGTTGAAGAGGAAGTGCGGGTTCAGCTGGGCGCGCAAGGCCTTCAGCTCCGCGTCCTGGGCCAGCATCTGGAGGCGGAGCCGGGCCTGCTCGGCCTCCTCCGCCTGGTCCTGGGCCAGCAGCAGGTAGTAGAAGGCCGCGCAGGCGAGGTAGAGCAGCACGCCGAAGGCCCAGAGGAAGGGCAGGGCCTGCGCCGTGATGTGCGGAAGCCGCGACAGGCCCGGAAGCTGCGAGAGCAGGCGCGCCGAGATCCAGCTTCCTGCCGCCACCCAGAAGGCGCCGTCCACGATGGCGGCGATGCACCACACGGTGGAGAGCCGCGCCATGGGCGTGCGCCCTGCCGGCATGAAGCGCGCGATGTAGTAGGGCATGAGCCCGATGCCCGCGCCCAGCAGGGCCATGGGCAGGGCCAGGCCCAGGGACTCCAGCCAGGTGCAGCCCTGCATGCGGGTGGGCGCGGCGATGAGGCCGGCCATGAGGACCCACAGGAGCAGGTAGGGGATCAGCCTTCCCCGGCGGGCCAGGACCGGATGGTTCAATGCCGGACCTCGAAGCCGCCGAAAAAGACGCTGCCGGTGATGAGCAGGCGGGGCGCGCCCGCGCCGGCCGGCGCCTCGTAGATCTTGTTGGCCACGCCGCCGAAGATCGAAGTGGTGCGGATGTCCACGGCCCAGCCCGGAGGCACGCGGATCTCGCCGCCACCGAAGAGGACGAAGGCGTCCAGCGTCATCGGGTCCGGCGAAGGCTCCGCCGCGCGCAAGTCCAGTTCGATGCCGCCGAAGATGGCCGTGAGGTTGCCGCCCTTGAAGGTGCCGATCCCCTGGGGCTGGCGCCGGCAGCCGCTGAAGATGGCCGTGGCGTCCACGGTGCCGTCTCCCTCCACCGGGACCGCCCTGGGTCCGCGCCGCTGGCGGAGGGACTTCGTCACGAGGAAGATGCCGAGGCCCACGAGCAGCATCGGCCAGAGAAGGTCTTCGAGCCCTTCCGGGCTGAACTGGGAGACGAGCAGGACGGCGCCGATGAGCACGAGGGCGAAGCCGCCGCCGGAGAAGCCTTCGTGCTGGCGCAGCTTCACCGCGCCCAGCGCGATGAGGATGGCGGGCCAGAGCTTCACGAGGAAGGCCGTGTGAGGCACGTTGAGCTGATCCAGCGTCAGCGCGAGGCCGAAGAGGATGACGCAGATGCCCAGCACCAGCGAAGGCGCGTGGCGGCGGGGCGGCTCGGAGCCGGGGACGGAGGGGAAAGCGTCGTTCATGGTCTTACCCGCAGAAGGGTTCGGGCCGCGGGCGGAGGGCCCGCAGGGTCATGATGAGGCCGATCCAGACGAGGCCGAGGGGCCAGATCCGGTGGACGAGGGCGTGCTGCCCATTCGCCTGCAGTTCGAAGTAAAGGCCCACGACCAGGAGCCAGTGGGCGCCGGTGGAGAGGAGCCCGCGATCGATGAGCTTCCCGCATCCCAGGGCGATGAGGAGGAGTGGCCAGTGGCGGCCGAAGTCGTGGAAGGGCGCGTGGCCCCACTGGTCCAGGGCCAGCAGCACGCCGAAGAGGATGAGGAAGATGCCGGTGCCGAGATGGCGGCGGCGGGGGCGGCGCGGATCCGGGAAGATGGGATGGGTTTCGTTCATTCGCGGCGTCCTTTCGAGGATCCGGCCGAGGCCAGTTCGATCGCAGGCCCCGCCATCAGCAGGGTCCAGATCAGGAGGGTGGGCAGCCAGGGTTCCATGTCTCGTCTCGGACCCAGGCTACGGACGGACTTCCGCCCCTGACGGCGCGGATCGGCGAACGGCGCGCGCGGGTCGGCGAACGGTCCTAGGCGGCTCTCCGGGCGGCCAGGGCCCTGAGGACGAAGACCACGCCCAGCCAGACGATGAGCAGGGGCCAGAGCTGGCGGAACCCGCGCCCCGTGAGGCTCGCCAGCTCGAAGGCCACGCCCGTCGCGACCATCATGTGCCCGCCGATGTCCAGCCAGCTCGTGCGCCACAAGTGGAGCAGCCCCACCGCCAGCACGATGAGCGGCCATTGCCGCCAGATCGCGCGGGCGTCGAAAACCTTCAGCTGGTCCAGCAGGAAGACGAGGCCGAAGAAGATCAGCAGGATGCCCGCGGAGAGCGCCGCGGCGAACTTGGGATCCCTGGGCTGGCTCATCGTCGCTCCCGCCTTGCAGGGATCATCACGGATCTAGGGCTCCCAGTCCACCGGAAGGCCGCGGCTGCGCTCCTTCCAGGCCGCCTCCAGCGCGGCTTCGCCGCCGGGCGGGATCTGGAAGCGGACCCAGGCTGCCGCGCCCTCGGAGCCCTGGCCCAGCACCTCCGTGCCCTGGATGCCGCGAAGGAAGGCGAAGGGGAGGTGGGCCTGGACCTGCGGGACGCGGAGGCGGCCGATGTGCATGGCGCGGACCTCTTCCAACAGGCTGCCGCGCGCCGCTTCCGCGATCGCGCCCTGCACGGCCTCCGTGTAGGCCCGCACGAGCCCACCGGTGCCGAGCTTCGTGCCGCCGTACCAGCGGATGCAGACGGCGATCAGGTCCGTCAGATCCGCGCCTTCCAGCACCCGCAGCATGGGCGCGCCCGCGGTGCCGCCGGGCTCCCCGTCGTCATCCGCGCCCCAGACCTTCACGGGCAAACCTTCGCGCCAGGCCGAGCAGTGGTGCGTCGCGTCGTGGTCGCGCTTGCGGAGGCGCGCGAGGGCGCCCGTTCGCGCGGCCGCGTCCGGCGCGGGGTGCAGCTCCGCAAGGAAGACGGAGGCCTTCTCCCGCAGCTTGAAGGCGGTGGGCGCGAGCAGCCGCTTCAAGCCTTGGGCTCGTTGCTCACGCCGCTGGCCACGTGGCCCGTCGGCCCGACCCGGGCGGCCGCGTCGCAGTGGCCCGTCTGGTCGTCGAAGAAGAAGTCCGGCTCGAATTCGCGGAGGAAGTCCGCCTTCGTGAGGCCGCCCAGGAACATGGCCTCGTCCACGCCGATGTTCCACTGCATGAGCGTGCGGATGGCCCGCTCGTGGGCGGGCGCGCTCCGGGCGGTCACCAGCGCGGTGCGGATGCGCATGGGCGTCCCGCCCGCGCCGGACTGGAGCCGGTGCAGGGCTTCCAGCAGCGGCTTGAAGGGACCCGGCGGCAACGGTTCCGCCGCGTGCTCCGTCTCGTGCTTCTGGAAGGCGTCCATGCCTTCGGACTGGTAGACGCGCTCGGCCTCATCGCTGAAGAGGACGGCGTCGCCGTCGAAAGCGATGCGGATCTCGTCCGGATGCCGCTCGGCGGCCACGGCGCTGTTGGGATAGACCCGCGCCGCCGGATAGCCCGCCAGCAGCGCCGAACGCACATCCTCCTCCTTGGCGCTGAGGAAGAGGTTCGCGCCGAGGGGGCGCAGGTACTGGAAGGGGTTCTTGCCCTTGGTGAAGACGCCGCGCTCCAGGTTCAGCGCCGCGGCCTTGGCGCTGCGGAAGACCCGCATGCCGCTGACGGGGTCGTTCTGGGAGAGGATCACCACTTCGACGCGCTTCTCCTCGCCCGCGTTGAAGGCCAGGAGCTTCTTCACGAGCGGGAAGGCCACGCCGGGCTTGGCGGGCGTCTCCAGCCGGTCCAGCTGGAGGCGCATGTAGGCCTGCTCGCCCTCGCGCTCGAAGAGGCGGTTCTCCTCTTCGAAGTCGAAGAGGGCCCGGCTCGAGATGGCGACCACCAGCTGGCCTTCGAGGGTTTTCGGCATGGGTCTACGATAGCGGGCTTCGGGCGTCAGGCTTCAGGCTCCGGACTTCGATGCAGGCCGGTTCGAGAGGCGATTCCCACCTGGATGGCATATCGGCCTGGCGCCTGAAGCCTGAAAACCTGGAGCCCCGTTCACGGGTCAAGGGCACACTGGACCGCATGGAGCGCCTCTACTTTGACGCCAACGCCACCGTCCCGCCGCATCCCGACGCGGTCGCGGCGGCGTCGAGGGCCATGACGGAGTCCTGGGCCAACCCCACGAGCACGCACCGCGAAGGCCAGCGCGCGCGCCACGCGGTCGAGGAGGCGCGCCGCTCCATCGCGGCGTCGCTGGGGGTGGCACCGGCGGAACTAGTGGTCTGCGCCTCGGCGACCGAGGCCCTGCATCTGCTCATCCGCGGTTTGCGAGCCGAATTGGGCGATGAGCCCGCCGCCGTCTTCCCCGGCGAGCACAGCGCCTGCCTGAATCCGTTGCGCGATTGGAGCCGCGTCTCCTG
>DATJFC010000057.1:0-7838 GCA_035495995.1 Holophagaceae bacterium | reverse complement strand
TCTGTGCAGAAACCCATTCGGACGACGATGCTGCCGAGCTTGCCCCCCTCGCGGCGCTGGGCCACCATGGCCTCGTCCAGCTGCTCTTGGGAGATCAGCTTGGCTTTGACGAGCAATTCGCCCAGCTTGGTGACCAAGGCTTCCTCCGGGGGGGTGTCGGGATGCTAGCACCAATTCTAAACCCGTAGTCGCAATCTTCCCACCCGCTCTCCGGAGGTAAGCTGTGCCCATGCCCTCCCCAAGCACCCCGTCCCCCCGGCTGGACCGGGCCCTTCAGCTGGTCCACGAGAAGGGTCTGTCCAAGGAAGATCTCGTCCTGCTTGAGGAGATCCTACAAGCGGGGGAACTGGACCCTCTGATCGACGCTCAAAGCGGTCCTCAGGAACCTCCGAGCACGCGGGCCATCGTGGAACTGAGGCGCAGCCTCGGTCTCTTCATCGCCTTCCTGGCGCAGTTCAATCCAAGGCGCCTAGGGGATTCCCGGGCCGCCATGGGACTCGTCATCGAGCACGGCCTGGCGCGGCTCGGAGCCCAGGCCAAGGCCTGCCATCGCGAGCTTCTCGAAGATCCCGGGACGGCGCCTTGGATCGGCCGGGCCCTGGACCTCGTGGCCTCTCTGCGGGCGATGGCGCTTTCCGCCGGAGCCGGCGACCCCCTGCTCCTCCGACGGGACTGGGCCGCCTTCCTGACCGACCACGGCGAGGACTTCCGGGAAGTGGCCTCGGCCCTCCAGGGGCTTCCGGAGGGCGCCACGCTGGCCACCCGTCTCCACGGCCAGCTCAAGACCCTCAACCGCAACCTCCGCAACGCCGAGGGCCGCGCGGAAGACTCGTTGCGGAAACTGGCGGACCTGCTGGAATCCGCCACGCCCAGCGAGACGCGCCGCAATGTGGAGCCGCTGCTGCTCGTGGAACACGTGGTCATGAACCTGCGCCTCTCGCTGCGCCGGCCGCTGGAGAAGGGCATGGACGGCGGCATCCACTGGCCGACAGCGGCCCAGATCCACGGCAGCCTCCAGTGGCTCTGGAACCACCTGGGATGGCAGCTCCCGCGGGTGGAGGCGAAGGACCTGCAGCGGGTCCTCCCTCGCGAGGTGCGCAAGCTGCTTCAGCAGATCAAGCGGCAGGACCCCGCGGCCTTCCGCGTGCTGGCCAAGGCCCTGGGCGGCCACCTCGCGATCATGAGCCTCCTGGAAGGCCTCGGCCCCTTCGCCCACGCCTCCGAGGAAGCCCGCTACGCGGCGGTCGCGCCCTTCCTCGTGATCGAATCTGAACTGGGCCGCATGGCGGATCAGACCTACGGGCCGGAGCATCTCGAAGGGCTCAAACCCGGCCCCGAGGCCCAGAGGCTCCGCGGCCTCTTCCGCCAGGCGGTGCTTTCCCAGCGCCAGGACCAGAGCACGGTCCGCGCCCTCCTGCACCTGGCCCTCGCCGCCAAGGACACGGACCAGCTCGCCATGGGCCTGGACAACCTCCGCGCCCTCCTCCTCACCCACCAGCGCAACCAGGTGGGCGATCTCGTCGGCACCTTCAGCCCCGAGCTGCGCCAGCGGCTCTACCCCGAATCCGTGAGCCTGGCGGACGAGGGAGATCGCCTGCGCCAGCGGCTGCACCGCCTTTACGAATCCCTCACCCCCCAGCAGAACCAGCTCCAGCTCCACCTCGAGCTGCAGGACTGGCCGCGCCTCGCGCTCGGTCTCGCGCAGGCACAGCAGCAGGCTTCGGCGTTCCGCCGGAGCCCCGAATTCCCACTCATCCGCCCCGGCGACCGGGAAGAGGCCGACCGCCTCATCCAGCTGCTGGCCCGCACCCTCGATGGCCCCGCCGATGTGCGGCAGGCCCTCGTGGAAGGCACGGACCTGGTGGCCGAGCTGCTGCGCTTCCTGGAGCTACTCCTGCTCCGCATCAACGCTCGCGCGCCGCTGATCCGCCACGACCTCGAGATCGCGCGGGGCGCGCTGGACCTCTGCCAGCAGCTCAAGGGCGTCGACGGCTCTGAGCGCAGCCGCCTCGCGCAGAAGCTCCTCCAGACCGCCAAGCGCCTCGGGGTCCGGGACGCCCAATCCCTCCTGCTGCTCAAGCGCTGGGTGCGCGCGGAACGGGGTCAGAAGGACCAGCTCGCCAACCTCGACCCCCTGTCGGCCCACCTGGAACGGCTGGCCGCGCGGCTCGACGCGGCCCTCGGTTAGTCTTTCTCCGTGCTGCGACAAGTCCACTGGTTCGACGAAGCGGGCGCCGCCGGCGCCCTGCGGCGCGCATTGCAGGACTGGGGCTACGATGCCGTGGACCAGCCTGGCGACGGCCCCGCCATCGTCGTGGCCCCGCGCCCGTCCCCGGAGGCGCTGCCGGACCAGGCGCGCGAAGTGGTCTGGTGGGTGGAGGAGGCTTCTCCTGAGCAGGCCAGCGAGGTGCTGGCCCTCCGGCCCGGATGGGTCTTGCGGAGGAGCGAGGATCTTTCCGCGGTCCGTTCCGCGCTGGAGCGCCTCCGCCAGCGCGACCTCGGCGAGGAAGGCTGGCTCCGCCGCATGCTGCAGCAGGCGAGCCTGGACGAGCTGCTGAGGCTGGTGCTGGCCCGGTCCATGGAGCTGGCGCAGGCGGACGGAGGCGCCATCTGGATCCGGCGAGAGGACATGTTCTTCCAGCGGGCCGGCGACGGCAGCTTCCCGGAAGCGCCCCTACCCCGCCGGGAGGCCATGGACCTCGCGGAGCAAGGGGAGGCCTGGCTCGTGGGCCCCCGCGACCAGATGGGCCTGCTGCGGCTGAGAAATCCCCGCACCGCCCCGGACCATTTCCTCAGCTGGACCCGCATGGCCGAGCCCTTGCTGCTCAACGCCTGGAGACTGGAGGAAAGCAGGCTGCTGAGCTTCAAGGACGACCTCACCGTCGCGCAGAACCGGCGTTGCCTGGAGGTCGAGCTGCCCCGCCTCGTGCGGCAGGCGGCGGTGCGGAGCGAAGCGCTCTGCCTCATCTTCTTCGACGTGGATAATTTGAAGGCCCTTAACACCGTGCACGGCCACATGGCCGGCAGCCTCGTGCTCCAGACCGTGGCCGGGGGCGCCCAGCGCATCTGCCGCGCCCACGACCGCCTCTATCGCTACGGCGGGGACGAATTCTGCATCCTGATGCCCCGCACCACGGCCATGGGCGCCCTCAAGTTCGGGGAGCGCCTGCTGGAGGTCATCTCCGGCGCGCCGATCTTGCTGGAGGGCGAGTGGGTACCCGTGTCCTTAAGCCTCGGCATCGCCGCCTACCCTGATCACGCCGAGGGCGCCGAGGCGCTGCTTAAGGCCGCGGACCAGGCCCTCATGCGGGCGAAGGCCGAAGGCAAGCACCGCGTGGTGATGGCCGGGTAGCGGCTACTTCCGCTTCTTGCCCTTTTTCTTGGCGCCTTCACCGAGGAGGCTCTGGAAGAAGCCGCCCTTGTCCTCCGCGGCGGCGCCCACGGGCTCGCCCTCGAAGGCGTCGCGCAGGCGCTCCGCCGCCTCGCGCTGCTCCGCCGTGAACTTCTTCGGCACGGCGGCGCGGAGGTGCAGGTAGAGGTCGCCGCGGCGGCCTTTCACCTGGAGGTTCGGCACGCCGGCGTTGGAGCGGCGGACGATCTCGTCGGCGGCCGTGCCCGCGGCGATCTTCACGGTATCGGGGCCGTAGAGCGTCTCGATGGGAACCTGGCCGCCGAGGGCCAGCGTGGTCCAGGGCACATCCAGCACCATGTGGAGGTCATCCCCGTCCCGCTTGAAGCGTGGGTCCTCTTCCACGTCGAAGACCACGAGGAGGTCGCCGTTCTCGCCGCCGGAACGGCCCGCTTCTCCCTGGCCCCGCAGCTTCAGGCGGTTGCCACGGTCCACGCCCGCCGGGATGTTGAATTTCACCTTCGCCGTGGCGCGGGAGCGGCCTTCGCCGTGGCAGGTCTTGCAGGGGTTCGGGATCAGCTTGCCGCGCCCTTCGCACTTGGGGCAGGGCACGACCATCTGGAAGAAGCCCTGCCGGGCCGCCACCTGGCCCCGCCCGCCGCACTGGCCGCAGGTCTCGGGGCCCGTGCCCGGCGCGCAGCCGCTGCCCTTGCAGGCGCCGCAGCCGTCCAGCCTCGGGAACTCCAGCTCGAAGCCGTCCTTGCCGAACACCGCGTCGCGGAAGGGCAGCTTGAGGTTGTATTGCAGATCCGAGCCGCGTTCGCCGCGCGAGGAGGAGCGGCGCCCGCCGCCGAAGAAGTCGCCGAAGAAGCTGCCGAGGATGTCCTCGAAGCCCGCGAACTGGCCGGGGTCGAACTGGAACTGCTGCCCGCCGCCCATGCCGGGCCCCGCGTGCCCGAACTGGTCGTAGCTGCGCCGCTTGTCCGCATCCGACAGCACGCTGTAGGCCTCGGCGGCCTCCTTGAACTTCTCTTCGGCCTCCTTGTTGCCCGGATTGCGGTCCGGATGCAGCTCCATGGCGAGCTTGCGGTAGGCCTTCTTGATCTCGTCGCTGCCTGCGTCCCGGGCCACGCCCAGGACTTCGTAGTAATCCCGCTTCATCCGGCCAGTTTATCGGCTCGGGGCCCCAAACTCCCGCACAGACTCAACTCGGGAGGCTGCCGCCCTCCTCCATGGCCTTCATCATGGCCTCGCTGGCGGCCAGGACGGCCTCGGTCAGGAGGTTCTGGGTCTCCAGGAGGTCCGACTCGCAGGCCTGCAGAGCGGCCTGGTCCTTGGCGGCGACGGCCTGGCGGGCCTTGCCCAGGGTCTCGCGGATGAAGCTCTGCTGGTCCTCCGACAGGTATTTCCCGCATTCGGCGAAGCTCTTATCGCAGGAGAAGAGCAGGCCCTCCGCGGAGGCGATGTACTTGAGCTCGCCCCGGCGCTTCTCGTCCGCCTCGATGTTGGCCTCGGCCTCACGGATCATGCGCTGGATCTCCAGCTCCGAAAGGCCCGAGCTGGGCCGGATGCTCATGCCCTGCTCCAGCCCGGTCATCAGGTCCTTGGCGCCCACGCGGACGATGCCGTTGGAATCGATATCGAAGGCGACCTCAATCTGGGGCACGCCCTTCGGGAGCGGGGGCAGGTTGATGAGGTCGAAGCGGCCGAGGCTCTTGTTGTGCTCCGCCAGCTCGCGCTCGCCCTGGAGCACATGGATCTCCACGCGGCTCTGGTTGTCCGTGACGGTGGTGAAGACGCGCGAATCGCGCAAGGGAATGGTGGTGTTCCGGGGGATGATCTTCACGAAACCGCCGCCCTGGGTCTCGATGCCCAAGGAGAGCGGCATCACGTCCAGCAGCACGAGGTCCTTCACTTCCCCGTTCAGCACCGCGCCCTGGATCGCCGCGCCCGCCGCCACCACCTCGTCGGGGTTGATGGTCCGGTTGGGCTCCTTGCCGAAGAACTCGCGGACGCATTTCTGGACCAGGGGCATGCGGGTCTGGCCGCCCACGAGGATGACCTCGTCCACGTCCTTGGGCGTCTTGCCGGCCTGCTCCAGCGCGTCCTTGATGGGCGTGAGCGTGAGCTCCACCAGGTCGGCGACCATCTGCTCGAGCTCTTCCCGCGTGAGGGCCGCCTCCAGGTGCATCGGCCCGCTGGGGCCCTGCGCGATGAAGGGGAGGCGGATGTCCACTTTGTCGAGGGTGGACAGCTCGCACTTGGCCTTCTCGCTGGCCTCTTTGAGGCGCTGCAGGGCCATGCGGTCCCCCGCGAGATCCACGCCGGTCTTCTCGTGGAACTGCTTCACGAGCATGAGGAGGATGGCCTGGTCGAAGTCCTCGCCGCCCAAGAAGGTGTCGCCGCTGGTGGACAGCACCTCGAAGACGCCGTCGTTCATCTCCATGAGCGTGAAGTCGAAGGTGCCGCCGCCCAAGTCGTAGATGGCGAGGGTCTGCTTGCCCTTGGGCTTGTTGAAGCCGTAGGCGAGCGCGGCGGCCGTGGGCTCGTTCACGATGCGCTGGACATTGAGCCCGGCGATCCGGCCCGCGTCCTTCGTGGCCTGGCGCTGCGCGTCGTCGAAGTAGGCGGGCACGGTGATCACCGCGTCCGTGACTTCCTCGTGCAGGAAGGCCTCGGCCGCCTGCTTGAGGTTGCGCAGGACGATGGCGGAGAGCTCGGGCGGGGCGTAGTCGCGATCGCCGACGCGCACCCAGGCGTCGCCATTGGGGGCCGCGACCACCGGGAAGGGCAGGCGGCTCTTGGCTTCCTGGACCCGCGGCATCTCGAAACGCTGGCCGATGAGCCGCTTGACCGCGAAAAGCGTCCGCTGTGGGTTCGTCACCGCCTGGCGCTTGGCGATGTGTCCGACGAGGATGTCGCCCTTGTCCGTGAAGGCCACCGTGGACGGCGTCGTGCGGCTGCCCTCCCGGTTGGGGACGACCCGGGGGTCCCCGCTCTCCAGCACGCAGACGCAGCTGTTGGTGGTCCCGAGATCGATGCCGATGAGCTTGCCGGGCATGGGTGCTCCAGAAGGGTTGAAATCAGTTCACCGGATCCCCGCCGGTCCCATCCCCGTCGGGAGCGGCGGGGAGTTCCTGGGTCTGGTGGGGGTCGGTGGGAAGGAGGACGCGCCGGTTCACGACCACCCGGGCCGGCCGCAGGAGCTGGCCTCGGAGGTTGAAGCCCTTCTCGTAGACGGCGGCGACGGCGCCGTCCGGGAGGGCCGGATTCTCCATGGTGGTGAGCGCCTCGGCGTGGAGGGCGTCGAAGGGATCGCCCACGGAGAGCGCGATGGGCTCCACGCCCAGGCGGCGCAGCGCGTCCATGAACTGCTTGCGGATGAGTTCCACTCCGGACCGGAAGGCGTCCAGGTCCGTGTAGCTCGCCTCGAGGCTCCGCTCGAAGTTGTCGAGGGCCGGCATCAGCTCGTTGTAGATGCGCTTTTCGGCCTGGTCCACCGCCATCTGGATGTCCCGCTGCGCGCGGTTGCGGAAGTTGTTGAAGTCCGCCGCGAGGCGCCGGAGCTGGTCATTGAGCTCCGCGTCGCGCTTCACCAGGTCGTCCACCTGCTTCTGCGCCTCCGCGGAGGCCTGCACCGTCGACTGCGCGGCCTTGGCGGCCTTGGTCCGCGCTTCCTCCACCGCGGCGGCGGCGTCCGCCAGGGCCTGCAGATCCATGGTGTCCATATCCGGCAACTCGTCGCCGTCGATGGCTTCAACGCTGTCGGAAGGCAGGGCCTCGCCGGGAAGCGGCGGCTCCTCGGGTGGCGGTCCCGCTGGCAGGGGCGTCTCGGGATTCATGCCCCGAGTATAAACGCCTTGAAAGCTCCGAGCCCGTGCCTTAACTGCGGCGGCGCGCCACTTCCCGCCCCCACCAGTCCAGCCCAGGCAACACGCGCGGATAATCCATGCGCAGGGGCCCCACCAAGGCGAAGGTCACGAAACCCGCCGGGCCCAGGCGCACCGTGCGCACTAGCGTGGCCAGGGGGAAGTCGGCGAGGTAGGGGTTCTCGCGGCCGAGCAGCAGCTGGACCCCTGAGCGGGAGGAATCGGCGAAGGCGTTGAGCAGGCGGGCCAAGCGCTCCTGCTCCTCGAAGGCCGTGACCATGCCCCGGAACCGCGCCAGGTCGTCGAACTCGGGGAGCTGGCCCAGCTGGCCGAGGCCGGAGACGAGCACGGCCTGGTCAGCCCCGGTTTCGGCGGTGTCCCAGTCCGCCGCCATCTCCTGAAGGCGCATCGCCAGCTGGCGGCCTTCTTCCACGCCGGATCTCAACTCGGCCAGCAGCCGACCCTGGAGCTCCGGGAGCGTGAGCCCCTGGAAGCGGCTCGAGGCGTAATTCCCCAGCTCGATCATCTGCGCCGCCGTGAGCGCCGAGGGAACCTCCAGGACGCGGTGTTCGACTTCCCCGCCCGTGCCCACCCACACCGCCACGGCCCGGCCAGGGGGC
>DATJFC010000056.1:0-7837 GCA_035495995.1 Holophagaceae bacterium | reverse complement strand
TATCAAACCGCCCGCACCGATTTGCTCACCCTTGCAGAACTTGGATTATTAGAGAGACACAGAGAGGGGCGCGCGCACGTTTTCATCGCTCCTCCTGACTTGGAATCACGAATCTCTGGATTGGGCACCTAACGGAGCGGGTTCGACCCTTACCCGTTTAACGGAGGAGCTTCGCCGCCAGGCAGCTTTCATCGCCCCTCCACCACCATCCTCAATCCATGCTTCGGCCGTAGCGTGAAGAGCGGGTCCAGCACGACGGGGTGGCCGGGCTTGAGGCGCAGCTTCCAGGTCTGCGCCAGCGTCGCCAGGAGGAGGACGCCTTCCATCCACGCGAAGGGTTCGCCGATGCAGTTGCGGGGGCCGTGGCTGAAGGGGAGGTAGGCGAACTTGGGGCGCGCGGCCTTGGCTTCCGGCGTGTGGCGCAGGGGATCGAAGCGCTCGGGGTCGGGCCACCAGCGCGGGTCGCGGTGGATGACCCAGGGGCTCGTGAGCAGCAGGCTGTCCTTTCGGATGCGGTAGCCGCCCAGCTCGAAGTCCTCCATGGCCTGGCGGCCGAAGGCCCACACGGGCGGGCGCAGGCGCATGGACTCGGCGAAGACCATGGTCGTGTAGGTGAGCTTGGGCACATCCTCGAAGGCGGGCGGGCGGCCCTGGAGCACGGCGTCCAGCTCGGCGTGGAAGGCGGCTTCCACCTCCGGATGCTGGCTCAGGAGCCACCAGGTCCAGGCGAGGGCGTTGGCGGTGGTCTCGTGGCCCGCGAGGAAGAGGGTCATGGTCTCGTCGCGCACCTGCTCATCCGTGAGGCCGCCCTTGTCGCCTTCGTCGTCCTGGGCGTGGAGCAGCATGGAGAGCAGGTCGCCGCCCTCGTCGCCCGATGCGCGGCGCTCGCGGATGACGCGGTAGATGGTCTGGTTGAGCCGCGTGAGCGCCGCCTGGAAGCGCAGACTCGATGGCAGCGGCAGCTTCAGCAGCACTTCCGCGAAGGGATTCGTGAGCGTGTTGAACATGCCGATGCAGGTGGTGAGCGCTTCGCCGATCTCGTCCGCCTCGCCGCCCACCTCGCTGCCGAAGAGCGATTCCGCCACGATCGACAGCGTGAGGGCCATCATCTCGTGGGCCAGGTCCAGCTCCTGCCCCTCCTGCCAGGTGCCGCGCATCTTGAGCGTGTCGCGCACCATCAGCCCGGCGTAGCCGGCCACCTTCTTGTGATGGAAGGCGGGCTGCATCATGCGCCGCTGGCGGTCGTGGGCTTCGCCTTCGGAGGTGAGCAGGCCTTCGCCCAGGAGGAGCTTCGCGCGCTGCAGGGCGGGACCCTTGTGGACCTTCTTCGCCTGGACCAGCGTCACCTCCCGCGCCAGATCCGGATGCGCGACGAGGTGGAAGTGGCGGGCGCCCATGCGGAAGTGGACGAGGTCGCCGTACTTCTCATGGAGGAAGTCGAGGAAGCCCAAAGAGTCCTTCCGCAGACGCAGAAGGTTCGACCAGGGCAGGGTCGGCTTGGGGCCGGGGGCGTAGGGCAGCGTCATGGGGGGCTCGGGCCTGATCCTAGGCCCGCCGCGCGCCGCCCGGCAAGGACTCTTGGGGCTTTCGGCTCTGGGCTCTCGCTGGGCGAGGCCTGCTGAGTTCTCGCTCGATCAACGCCACCAAACAGGCGTGGGTCGGCGCCAGCAAAAGCCGAGAGCCCTACTTCGCGGCGCGGTAGACGACCGTGTAGCTCAGGTCCTTGGCGAGGCCGTTCACATGCACCTGCACGCTGAGGATGAGGCGGCCGTCGGGCAGCTGCACGAATTCGTTGGTGCGCTCGCCATCGGCGGCCTTGTAGGTCTGGAGCACGCCGGAGAGCGAAGGCCGCGCGTTCACGCGCATGGTCTCGCCGCCTTCGCGGGTCCAGGCCACATCACGGCCATCCAGCGGCAGCACGAGAGGCTCGCGGCCTTCGAAGCGCAGCGTGAAGGCCTCCGCCGTGGCGCCCAGCTCCAGCTGCTTGTAGAGCGGATCCACATCCTTGAGGCGCTGGGCGAGGCGCTCACGCTGGCCGCCGGGGGCCTGGGCGACGAAGGCGGCGATGCCCTTGTCCAGCTCCGGCGCGCGGTCGAGGACGAAGGTGCCGTGGGGCAGGGCGCTCATCGTCATGGCGAGGGCGGCGGGCTCGGCGGCCTGGGCGGGCAGGACGGAAGCGGAGAGGAGGGCGGCGAGCAGGGCGGGGCGGAAGGTCATGGCGGCTCCGGAAAAGCCCTTGCGGGCGTCCTATAAAAATGCGAGCTTTTACTCATGTTCGCTACTCGCATCCCATGAAGACCCCCCAGATCCGCAAAACGCCGCGCCAGTCGCGGGCCAAGGAGACCGTGGAGGCCATCCTCACGGCGGCGGCTCACATTCTGACCCGCGAGGGCTTCGAGGCCCTCACGACGAACCGCGTCGCCGCCGTGGCGGGCGCCAGCGTCGGCTCCCTGTATCAGTACTTCCCCAACAAGGAGGCGCTCGTGCGGGCGCTCTGCGAGCGCCACACCCAGGGCGTGCGCGACCGCATCCGCGCGCGCTTCGCGGAGGCCTGGGAGCGGCCCGTGGACGAAGTGGCCCGCGCCGTCATCCAGGGCATGGTGGAGATCCGCCGCCACCAGCCGAAGCTCCATCAGGAGCTGCTGCGCCTGGCCCCGGCCGTGGGCGGCCTGAAGGAGCTGCACGCCGTGGAGCACGAAGTGGAGGCCCTGCTCGCCCGCTTCATCGAGTCGCGGCCGGAGGAGATCGCCCTCCCCGACGCCGCCCAGGCCGCCTTCATCGTCTGCCACGCCGTCCAGGCCTGCGTCCACGGGGCGGTCCTGGAAAAGCCCGAGTGGCTGAAGCAGGACCGCTTCGTGGAGGAGCTGGTGGAGATGGTGGTGAGGTACCTCGGCAGGTCGTCGTCGTCCTGATCGGGCCTGGGCGGCCTCCACGGATCCCGTTGCCAATGCGCCGCGAGGCTCCATTCAAAGCAGGCTTTGCTACCGCTCGAAGCACCTGTATCCACCGTTCAGCGGAAAACGCGTAGAAGGCGTGAAGGGCCTATTGGTAGAATTACGCACCTCCAGCCGGCGATTAACCGTCCGCTCACCACTCATCCATAGAACCCAAGGGGACCGTCCATGACGACGAAGAAGCTTGTGCTCAGCACCGAGACCCTCCGCCTTCTCAGCGAGCGGGATGCCGAAGGCGTCTACGGGGGGTCCGTGAGCGTGTCCGTCACCCCTTCCCAGCACACCAAATTCGAGGCGAATGGCTGCGTCATCAAGTTCAATGGCGGCCACCTCGTGACAAGCGCCTGTCAGCGCTGATGAAGCCGTCCGGGCGTTGATCCGCCGCCGATCACCTTTCCATCCCATCCGCCGAAGGGATCGTCCATGACGAAGAAGAAGCTCGTGCTCAACACCGAGACCCTCCGCCTTCTCAGTGAGCGGGACGCTCAAGGCGTCCACGGAGGGTCGGTGACCGTGTCCGTCACCGCTTCCAAGCACTCCTGCCTCCAGGAGAGCGGCTGTCCCGGCAAGACGGACGGTTGCCACCTCACGGCCTACACCTGTCCGCTCTGACAGGCCCTCCAGCCATCGATTTCGCATTCCCACGGTAGGGCCTTGGTCATCCAGGAAGTCATCCAGCGGTTCAAATCCCGGGTCCGGAACAAGCTGTTCTGGTCCGGGTTCGCTTTCGCGCTCCTCGCCTATGTCGGCTTCCTCGTCTGGGACTGGACCCAAGGGGATCCGAGGGCGCCCGGCGGGGTCCTGTTCGCGCACATCCTCTCCGCCTTCCTTTACTACTTCGCGTTCACCTGGCTCGCGCCCCTGCCCTGGCAATGGACCCGGAAGTCCGGCCACCTGGGGCGGTCCTGGCAGGTCGTGCTGCAGGCGCTCGTCTTCTCCGAGCTCTATGCCGTCGGAGAGGTGGGCATCGAGAACCTGATCTTCCATTTCCTGGGCCGCGATCCGCATCCCCTCTCGGTGTACGTCCTCCAGGCCTGCTTCCAGGGCCCCGCCCTGTTCCTCGTCGGCTACATGATCACGCAGCAGGAGCAGGCGGAGTCCGAGAAGTCGGAGATGCGGGCGCGGGTCACCGAGAGCCAGAGGAGGCACCTGCGCGGCCAGCTCCATCCCCACGTGCTCTTCAACGCCCTCAACGGCCTCGCGGAATTGGTCCACGACGACACGGATCTGGCCGAGTCCCACATCCGCGCCATGGCCGGCCTCCTGCGCCGGATCCTGGACGCCAGCGAAGTGGGCACCCACCTGCTTCAGGAAGAACGCGAGCTGGTGGAGGACTACCTCCATCTGGAGGCCATGCGCCTGGGGGATCGCATGGCCGTCTCCTGGGATTGGCCGGCGCACGTGGACCAGGTTCCGGTGCCGCCGCTCCTGCTGCAGCCCCTGGTCGAAAACGCGGTCAAGCATGGCCTGTCGCCCCTTCGCGCGGGGGGGAAGCTGCACATCGCGGCCACCTGGGACAGCTCGACCCTCTCCCTGGTGGTGCGCAACACGGGCCGCCCGCTTCCTCCCCCGGGGGCCTTCTCGGAATCCGGTATCGGCATCCGGAACCTCCGCAAACGCCTCGACCTCGCCTATGGCGGCACGGCTTCCCTCCGCCTGCACCGGGAAAATGACTGGACCGCGGCCGAGATACGGCTGGATCCCGGGCAATTGGACGCCAACTATGCGTAGACTCCGAACCATCGTCGTGGATGACGAGCCCCTCGCGCGGAAGCGCCTGGCCCGGCTTCTCCGGAATTGCGACTGTGAAGTGGTGGATGAGCCCCAGGATGTGCCGGAGCTGCTCGCGTGCCTCCGGGACCATCCTCAGGTCGATGCCCTCTTCCTGGATGTCGAGATGCCCGGCGGCACGGGCATGGAGGCCATGGCGGAGCTGCCGAGCTCCATGCCCGTCATCTTCGTGACCGCCCATGCCCAGCATGCCGCGCGGGCCTTCGACGCGAACGCGGTGGACTACATCCTGAAGCCCGTCTTCGAGGACCGCCTCAAGCAGGCGCTCGACAAGCTCCGGCTCCACTTGGCCCAACGGAGCCCCGCGAGCAAGCCGGCCGCCCCCCCGGCTTCCGGCCGCTTCGCCGCGCGCATCGGCGGAGGCCACCTATTCCTGGAATTCAAACGCGTCTCCCACTTCGAGCTGGACGGCCAAGCCGTGTTCGCGTGGGCGGGCGGCAAGCGGTTCCAGTCCCCGTGGGGTTCGCTGGCCGAAGTGCAAGAAGCCTTCCAGGGCCAGGGGCTGGTGCGCATCCAACGGCACCTCCTCCTCCGGCCGGAAGCCGCCATCGGCATCCGCTCTCTCCCCAAAGGAAGGGCCATCGTGAGGGTCGGCGAGGGGCTGGAGCTCGAGGTGAGCCGGAGCGTCACGCCGAGGCTGCGCGAGATCCTGGGCATCCGGCGGGGCGATTGAGATGGCAGCCATGGAAAGCGATGCGTCGATGAATCCCGTTCCGCAACCTCGCCCCCACCGTTCAGGGTGTGCATCCCTACGGATGACGCGCCTCACCACCGGGGATGGATATCCTGACCCCCATCCTTACCTCTTTCCCGCTGGAGGCTGCGTCCCGGATTGCCGGGCGCGCGTCCCTGACGCAGTCCGATGAAGCGCATGCCGAACACGCAAGATAGCCTTTTCCGGAAGCCGGCCCTGGATCACTACCTGGGCCAGGATCGGACCAGCAGTCCCCTTCAGGTTTCCGCGCCGTGGACCTGGGCTTTGTTCTGGACCCTGGCCGCCGGCGTCGTTGCCGGGCTGATCTTCTCGACGCTGGCCAAGGTGGAGGTCAACACCCAGGGCCGCGGCGTCCTCCAGGCCCAGGGCGGCGTGCGCACCCTCTTCGCCCAGGTGGACGGCAGCGTCAGCAAGCTGATGGCCTACTCGGGCGCCCAGGTGAACGCTGGGGATGCCATTCTCCGCCTGGAGTCGGCTCCGACCCTTGCGGCCCTCTTCCAGTCCGACCGCCAGCTTCAGCAGCAGCGCTCAGGGGCCAAGGGTTTCAATCAGCAGCAGGACGCCCTCTACGATCAGCAGGTGGCCAAGCTCAAGGCGCGCATCGCGCTCCTGTCTTCGGAGGTGGCCAGCTACGGCCAGACCATCGTGTTGTACCGCGAGAAGGTGGCGGCGACCGAAGAGCTCTTGCGCCAGGGCATCGTCAGCAAGATGAGCGTGGGTGATGCCAAGGAGGCCCTGCAGCAGGCTCAGCGCCAGCAGGATGGCAGCCGCCAATCCCTGGCCCAGACCCAGCAGGAGCTGGCCTCCCTCCAGGGCCAGCATGAGGGCCAGCTGCTGCTGCGCGCCGAGTCCATGAACGAGGCCGTCACCAAGCGGGAAGCTCTTGATTACGCCTTGAGGCAGGGTGATGTGCTGGCGCCCGCGGCCGGTTGCCTGGAAGCCGTGCTCGTGAAGCCCGGCGACGCCGTGCGCGCGGGCCAGGTCCTGGGCCGCCTGGTGCCCCAGGGCACGGCCCTCCAGGTGGTCTCCTTCCTTCCCGAAAAGGACCGCGCCTTCATCCATGCCGGAGATGTGGCCCAGGTGGAGGTGGACCAGCTCCCCTACGCTGAATACGGGGTCCTGAAGGCGCGCGTGAAGCGCGTGGCCGAGGACTTCGCGTCCCCTGACGAGATCTCGGACGCCCTGGCCGGCGGCAAGCTGGAGGGCTCCTTCGTGCGCGTCGAGCTGGAGGCGATGCCAGACCCGGGCCGCCGCATGCCCCTGCGCCCCGGCATGCTGCTCAGCGTGCGCTACACCCTTCGGCGGCAGAGGCTCATCACCGTGATCTTCGATCCTCTCCGCCGCGTCTTCCACGGATGATCCTGCCGCGCCCGCTGTTCCGGCGCCGGCGTGTGCCCTACATCCCGCAGATGGAGGCGGTGGAGTGCGGCGCCGCCTCCCTGGCCATGCTCCTCGCCCACTACGGGCACCACGCGCCGCTCTCGGAGGTCCGCGAGGCCTGCGGCGTCTCCCGGGACGGGGCCACGGCCCTGGGCATCCTGCGGGCCGCCGAAGGCTACGGCCTGGAGGCCCAGGCCGTGAGCCTGGAGCTGCCGGCCCTGCGGGACCTGCCCCTTCCCGCCATCCTCCATTGGAACTTCGCCCATTTCCTCGTGCTGGAACGCCTCACGCCGGAGGGAGCGATCCTCGTGGATCCGGCATCCGGGCGCATTCACGCGAGGCAGGCTGAATTGAGCCGGTCCTTCACGGGCGTGGCCCTGGCCTTCTCCCCCGGAGATGCCTTCGAGCCGCGCGCGGGTCGGGGCCCCAGCCTCACGCGCTACGCCAGGCTCCTGCGCAGATGGGCCCCCAGTCTGGGCCAGGTCCTGGGGGCCTCCCTGATGCTCCAGATGGTGGGCATGCTCTTCCCCGTGGCGAGCCAGGTCCTCATCGACCGCGTGCTCGCGCCGAAGCAGGAGCCCTGGCTGTGGGGGCTGGGCCTCGGGCTTGCCTTGGCCGTGGCCGGGCGGGCCCTGCTTACCCTGCTGCGGAGCTGGGTGGTGCAGACCGTGCAGGCCGCCATGGATCTCACTCTCATGGAGCAGTTCATCGGCCATATGCTCCACCTGCCCCTGTCCTTCTTCCATCAGCGGCGCCCTGGCGACCTGATGCAGCGGGTTCAAAGCAACAGCACCGTGCGCAACCTGTTCTCCAGCCGGTCCATCTCGGCGCTGCTGGACGGGTTCCTGCTGCTGGGCTACACGGCATTGATGCTGGCCTACAGCCCGGCGCTGGGCGGCCTCCTGCTTCTGCTGGCCGGGGTCCGCATCGCCGTCCTCGTCGCGCTGCGCGAACGCAACCAGCAGATCATGACCTCCGAGCTGGCCGCGTCGGGCAT
>DATJFC010000055.1:0-5744 GCA_035495995.1 Holophagaceae bacterium | reverse complement strand
CGAGCGGGGAGAAACGGTCGCGCACGCGCCGCAGGGCCCAGGCGAGGTAGGCGGCCCCCAAGAGGAGCGTCAGGAGCCGGGCGAGCGTGATCCCCGAGAACCCGAAGGCGTTCCGGCATATGAGCGGCCCCGCCATCAGCCCGAAGCCGATGATCAGGCTCAGGTTCGAGAGGGCCCGGAAATCGCCGACCGACTGGAGCAGGACGCCCGCGAACGCGTTGTAGGAGATGAAGATGATGCAGATGCCGAGCCAGAAGATCACCCACAGCAGGTCCGTGTGGAATTCCTGGAAGGCCGCGCCCCGCCGGAAGAAGAAATAGAACTGGAGGGGCATCGTGATGAGCGCCAGCAGGCCGCCCACGATCCATCCGAAGCGCGTCAGTTTCCGGATCTCGGAGAAGCGCACGCGGCCTTGCTCGTCGTGGCTCATCCTGGGGATGAAGACGCCGCCGAGCGTGTTGCCCGAGATCACCGAGAGCATGCTCTCGTTGATGCCCCGGATCATGAAGTAGTAGTTGCTCGCGGCCGAGACCTTGAAGAAGAAGGCGATGACCGCCTCCCGGCCCAGGCCGAGCATCTTCAGGAGCACCTGCGAGAACATCAGGCGGAGGAAGCCGCTCCGCATGGAGCCGCCGGCCGGCCTTCCGGTCTTGGCGGCTTCCGGAGCCATCATTCCGCGGTCCTCGCCTCCTGGACCGCTTCAGTCTCGGCCTTGCCGCCGGGCTTCCCGAAGAGCATGGCGCGGAGGGTGCGCCAGGCGGTGAGCGCGGCCACGAGGATGAAGGCGGCCAGGGACATGGCCGACCGGCCGGGGCTGCTCTTCTGGAAGGGCAGGGTCGGGTGCTCCATCACGCTCATGACGGGCGTGTCGTTGTTCTCCTGGATGACCGCGTTCTCGTACTGGGTGACCAGCTGGGTGATGACCTGGCGGTCCAGGCTCAAGTCCGCGTCGAGCCGCGCGCCCTGGACCCGGATGGCGGGGTCCAGGCTGGTCTCGTAGTTGCGGCTGATGTTGGAGAAGGCGATGTATTCCTTCTCCTTGGCGCTGAGCTCGTTCTTGGCGTCCTTGATCCGGGAATCCAGGAACAAGGCCATCTGCCTCGACTTGGTCATGGTCTGCTCGGCCAGCGCCTTGTCCAGCTCCGCGAGGGCCAGGGTGACGACGTCGCGCGAGAGCTCCGGCGAGGGGACCTCGATCGTGATGGTCACGATGCCTGTCTTGGAGTCCTTGGTGGCCGAGTAGTCGTTCAGCAGGTCCTTGACGGCCAGATCCATGTCATAGGAGCCGAAGCTCCACCAGTGCCGCTTGTTCTCGTAGTACTGGTAGAGCGTCTCGTCCATCAGCTTCGGTTCGCCGAAGGCCCAGGACTTCTTAGGGAACTTGAAGCGGTGGTTCAGCAAGGTCACGAGGATGGGCTTGCTCACCGCGATGTCCTCGTAGAGCGGATCGCCGCCGCCGAGGGCGCTGCCCAGGTTCGTCAAACCGAGCAGGTTCGCCACGCCAAGCAGCGAGGAGGCCGGGGACGCCGCGCTGGGCGGGAGGATGCTGGCCTCGGCTGAATAGTTGTTCGGGAGGAGCAGCGTGAGGAGCAGCGTGACGACGGCCGCGATGGCGCCGTGCTTGCAGGGCTTCCACCATACGCTTTGCCGGAATCGGAGGATCCAGGTTTTTACGAATCTCATGGCTCACCCGGCTGGACCCCACGGCGGGGCCTGCGATTAGGGGTTGGGACGGAAGGGGATCAGGGCCTCGAAACCGGGGCGATCATCACCAAATGGCTTGGTGAAAGACCTATCAGGATATCAGACGGGGAGCCTCCCCGCACCGGTCGCGGGAGCGGCGAACCCCTGGCCTGACAGCGCGTTCACCCGGCGCCGCCCCGCCCAGTCAGAATCCGTACTCCTTCCAGCGCGCGGCTACCTTCGCCAGCAGCCCCTCTGGGAAGACGAGGTCCTCGGGCCACTCGCGCTGGAATCCGTCGAAGGGTTTGTTCTTCCGCGTGGCGTCGATGCCCACCTTGGAGCCGAAGGCGAAGCGGTCGCTGCTGTGGTCCAGCACGTCCAGGGGCCCGTCGGTGAACAGCAGGTCGCGCTTGGGGTCGACATTGCTCGTGGCGCGGAAGAGCACCTCGTTCATGTCGTGGGGGTCGATGTCCTCGTCCACGACGACGACGCACTTGCTGAACATGATCTGCCCCGTGCCCCAGATGGCCGACATGACCTTCTGCGCGTGGCCGGGGTACTCCTTCTTCATGGAGACGATGACGAGGTTGTGGAAGCCGCCGGCGGCCGGCAAATGCATGTCGCGGATCTCCGGCAGCACCATGCGCAGCAGCGGGAGGAAGATGCGCTCGGTGGCGAGCCCGAGGTACGCGTCTTCCTGGGGCGGCCGGCCCACGATGGTGGCGGGGTAGACGGGGTTCTTCCGGTGCGTGATGGCGGTGACATGCAGCACCGGGTAATCGTCCGCGAGCGAGTAGTAGCCCGTATGGTCGCCGAAGGGGCCCTCGCGGCGCAGCTCGCCGGGGTTCACGAAACCCTCGATGACGAGTTCGGAGTCGGCGGGCACCTCGAGGTCGTTGGAGACGCACTTGACCATCTCGATGCCTTCGCCCCGGAGGAAGCCCGCGAACATCAGCTCGCTGAGGAAGGGCGGCAGGGGCGCCGTGGCCGCGTAGGTCAGGGAGGGGTCGCCGCCGAAGCTCACGGCCACGGGCATCTGCTCGTCGCGGCCATAGCCGTGGCGGTTGCGGGCGCCATCGTGGTGGAGCTGGGTGTGGAAGCCGAGCGTGCGGTCGTCGAAGACCTGGAGCCGGTACAGGCCCACATTGCGATGACCCGTCGCCTTGTTCACCGTGTGGCTCATGCCCAGAGTGATGAAGGGGCCGCCGTCGCCGGGCCAGGTGGTGAGCACGGGCAGATCGGAGAGCTTCACCTGGTCGCCGGTCTTCACGACTTCCTGGCAGATCCCCTTGCGCACGGTCTTGGGCATCCAATTGCCGACCTCGGCCAGCATGGGCAGCTTGGCCAGCTTGTCGAAGAAGCCCAGGCCGGGCTTGGGCATGGCCTCCTGGATGAGCTTCTCGATGCGGTCAGCGACGGCATCCAGGCCGCGCGGCTCTTTCTCCACGCCCAGGGCCATCTCCATGCGCTTCAGGCTGCCGTAGGCGTTCATGAGCACGGGCATGCCGCCGCCCTTGGGCTGCTCGAAGAGCAGGGCCTTGCCGCCCCCGGGCTCCTTGCTCACGCGGTCCGCGATGGCGCCCATCTCCAGATAGGGGTCCACCTCGGCCCTGATGCGGACGAGCTCGCCACGCTGTTCCAGCTGCTTGACGAAGGAGGCGAGGTCTCTGGCCATGCCCCCAGTATTCCATTTACCGCCCTTCGTCCGCTTTTCCTGGTTCGGCCCGGAGGCCGACGGCACCCTAGGGCCATGGGACGCCGCCTCGTCCAGCTCCTGATCCGGGCCCTCCTCATGGGCCTGCTGCTCGGCACGCTCACCTGGATGGTGGGCCTCAACCCGGATTTCCGGACCGGCGCCCTCATCTGCACCATCTTCGCCGCCGTCATGTGGAGCGGCTTCGAGCTGAGCCTTCCCTTCTACCGGCCGCGGCGGGGCAAGCCGCCGGACCGGGAGACGCTGCGGACCATGGCCCGCGCCAGCCTCCTCTACCTCGCCCTGCTCGCCCTTTCCGTGGCCCTCACGCGGCTCGCGACGGGCGTGAATCTCATCGCCCATCCCATCGCGGCCGCCCTCACCTTCTGCCTGGGCTTCGCGGTGACGAACTTCATCATGGCCAAGCACGCCTTCCAGGACCTCCTGGAGGCGGAGGGCGCGCGCGCCAAGGCCGAAGCCCGGGCGGGCCTGCTCGCCCTCCAATCCCAGCTCCAGCCCCACACCCTCTTCAACGCCCTCAACACCATCGCCGCGCTCATCCCCGAGGATCCCGGCAAGGCCGAGGCGGGCGCCGAGGCCCTCTCGCGCCTCCTCCGGCGCATCATGGCCGCCTTCGAGCGGGAGCGGTGGACCCTGGCGGAGGAATTCAGCGTGCTGGAGGACCTCCTCGCCCTTGAGCGCCTGCGCTTCGGCGAGCGCCTCCAGGCCCAGCTGGACCTGGATCCCGCGGAGGCCGAGCGCGAGATCGCGCCCCTCCTGCTGCTACCCCTCGTGGAGAACGCCCTCAAACATGGTTTCCGCCCGAAGGTCGGGCCCTGCTCGCTCAACATCAGCGCCCGCGCGGGCGTGATCCGCGTGGAGGACGACGGAGTGGGACGGAAGCCCGAGGCGCCGGAGGGCCTGGGCCTCCGCACGGTGCGGGAGCGCTTGGACGGCCTCAACCTCGGGTGGCCGCGGGTGGATCGAGGCTGCGCCGTGGAGCTGCGCCGATGATCCGCACCTATGCCCTCGTGGAGGACGAGCCCCCCTCCCGCAGCCGCCTCAAACGCCTCGTGGCCGAGGCGGCGCCCTCGGCCACCTGCCTCTTCGAGGCGGCGGATGGCCTGGAGGCCCTGGCCTGCCTGCGCTCCCAGAAACCCGACCTCCTCTTCCTCGACATCGAGTTCCCGCCCGAAGGCGCCTTCGGACTGCTGCGCAAGGCGAAGGCGGAGGGCCTCGCCCTGCCGCCCATCGCCTTCGTCACGGCCTTCGACCGCTACGCCGTGGAGGCCTTCCGCTGGGCCGCCTGCGATTACCTGATGAAGCCCGTCGCGCGGGAGCAACTCCTGGAGGCCCTCTCCCGAGTGCCCGTGACGGTGGATCCCGACGGTCTTCTCCAAGCCCTGGACGCGGTGCAGCACCAGCAGATCCCGGAGCGCTTCACCGTCCTCGCGAAGGGGCGCCTTCGGGTGCTGGCTTGGGCGGATGTCACGCACCTGCGCACGGAGAACCGCCTCCTCTTCGTCCATACCTCCGAAGGCCGCTTCGTGCTGGACCGCAGCCTCGATGAGCTGCAGGCCCTGCTGGCGCCCCGCTTCCAGCGCACCCACCGCTCCGCCATGGTGGCGCTCGCCGCGGTCAAGGAGCTGGAGACCGAGCCAGGCGGCTTCGGCGAGCTGGTGATGCAGGACGGGGCCCGCGTGCCCGTGAGCCGGGACCGCATGGCGGAGGTGCGCCGCAGCCTCGGAGAGCGCTGACGGCCCTTCGTCGGGCGGGTTCCGCCCTTCGTCCGTCAGTCTCCGCGGGGAGCGGGCGGGCCTCGCAGCCTGGATCCAGCGCGCGGATGCGCTGGAGTCCCACATGCGATCCCTCCTCCTCCTTCCGGTCCTCACCTTCGCCCTGCATGGGCAGGAGAGCCCCCTCAGCGCGCGGGTGCAGGCGGCCCCTCGCCTGCGGGTGGACGCCCTGCGCCAGCTCCAGGGCGAGCTGGCCCTCGAGACGAATCCAGCCAAGGGCTATTACGAAGGCCTCCTCGACTACGAGATCGTCGCCCAGACGCGGGACCAGGACCCTGAAGGCGCCGAGGCCCTGCTGAACCGCAGCCTCGCGGCCATCAGGACGCGCAAGGATCCTGAAAGCCTCGCCCTGCAGGCCGCGCTGCTCGGCCTGAAGATCGGCTTCGAGCCCAGCGCGGCCATGAGCCTCGGGCCGCGGGTCGAGTCCCTCTTCGACGAGGCCCGGGACGCGGCGCCCGGAAGCCCTCGCGTCCTTCTGCTCCAGGGCATCAATGTCCTCCACACCCCGGCCTTCTTCGGCGGCGGCGCCGACGCGGCCCTGCCCATCCTGCAGGCGGCGGTGAAGGCGGCCG
>DATJFC010000054.1:0-4665 GCA_035495995.1 Holophagaceae bacterium | reverse complement strand
GCCGGAGCCGGAGCAAGGTGCGCCTCCGGCATGGCCGCCATGATGCTCCGCGCCTGCTGGATCACGGGCCGCGGCAGGCCCGCCAGCCGCGCCACCTGGATGCCGTAGCTCCGGTCCGCCGGGCCCTCCTGGATGCGGTGGAGGAAGAGCAGCTGCTCCTCCCATTCCTGCACTTCCACATGGAGGTTCTGGATGCGCGGATCCTCGCCCAGCGAAGTGAGCTCGAAGAAGTGCGTGGCGAAGAGCGTGCGGGGCGCGCCGCCCTTCATGTCCCGGAGGTGCAGGGCGATGGCCTCCGCCAGCGCGAGGCCGTCCCGGGTGGAGGTGCCGCGGCCGATCTCGTCCAGGATGACGAGGGAGCGGTTGGTGGCCTGGTTGAGGATCCGCGCGGTCTCGGTCATCTCCACCATGAAGGTGGACTGGCCTTTCTGGAGGAAGTCGGACGCGCCGATGCGCGTGAAGATGCGGTCCACGAGGCCGAAGCGCATGGACTCGGCGGGCACGAAGGAACCGGTCTGGGCCAGCACCACGAGCAGGGCCGCGGTGCGGAGGAAGGTGGACTTGCCGCCCATGTTGGGGCCCGTGACGACGGCCATGGGCCTCGACTCCGGCAGGTCGAGCTCGTTGGGGATGCATTCGCGGCCCAGGCGGCTTTCGAGCATGGGGTGGCGCGCGGCGGCGAGGGCGAGGTCGCGGCCTTCGCAGAGCTGCGGGCGCGCCCAGCCGTGGTGGCGGGCCTTTTCGGCGAAGGCGGCCAGCACGTCCAGTTTCGCGACGGCCTGGGACAGGGCCGTGATCCCGGCGCGCGCGGCCAGCACCGATTCCAGCAGGCTCTTGAAGAGCCGCGCTTCGAGCTTCAATTGGTCCGTCTCGGCGCTGAGGAGGCGCTGCTCGAAGGCCATGAGCTTCTCGGTGGTGAAGCGCTCGGCGTTGGCCAGCGTCTGCTTGCGGATGAAGTGGACGGGCACGGCGCCGAGGTTCGACTTGGTCACCTCGAAGTGGTAGCCGAAGACGCGCGTGTGCTTGATCTTGAGGCTGCCGATGCCGCTGAGCTGCCGCTCCTCCGCCTCCAGCTCCAGCATCACCTGCTTGGCGTCGCGCGCGAGGCGGCGCACCGCGTCCAGCTCCGCGTCCACGCCTTCGCGGATGGTGTTGCCCTTTTCGAGATCGAGGGGCGGCGCCTCCGCCAACACGCGCATGAGTTCATCGCGCAGCGGAGCGCAGATGGGCGTGTCCTCCGGCCAGAGGCCCAGGGACGCCGCGCCCTCGAGGAAGCCCAGATCCGCGAGCAGGCCGGGGATGCGCGCGGCCTGGGAGAGGCCTTCGCGCAGGTTCGCCAGCTCCGGCGGCGTCGCGAGGCCGAGGGCGACGCGGCCGAGGATGCGGTCGAAGTCGGGCAGGCCTTTGAGGAGTGATTGCACCGGTCCGCGCCGGCCGTCCTCCGTGAGCCACTCGACCTGGCGCCAGCGGGCTTCGAGCGCGTCGCGGTCCCGCAGGGGCTGGTCCAGCCAGTCCTTCAGCAGCCGGGAGCCCATGCGCGTGCGGCAGCCGTCCAGCAGTGCCAGCAGGCTGCCGGCCTTGGATCCGTCCAGCGAGTTGGCGAAGACCTCCAGATGCCGCGCGCTCGTCGCGTCCAGCAGCGGGCCCGTGGCGCCGAGTTCCAACGAGACGCCCTGCAGGTGCGCGGGCTTGCCCTTCTGTGTGCGTTCGACTTCGTCCAGCAACGCGGCCAGCGCGCCGAGGGCCGCCGGATAAGGATCGAGGCCGACGCCTTCCAGATGCTTCCAGCCGAAGAAGGCGAGCACTTGCTGCCGCGCGCGCGAAGCCTCGAAGCGCCAGAGCGGCAGCCGAGCCGCGGGCAGCTCCGGCAGCGGCGAAGGTGAATCCTCGGCGAGGATCAGTTCATTCGGCGACAGCCTTTCCAGCGTCGCTTGCAGCGCCTCTTCGCCTTCGCCCGGCACCACGCGCAGCTGGCCGGAGGCGAGCTGCAGGAGCGCGAGTCCCCAGGCGGAGCCGAGGCGGTGCAGGGCGCAGAGCCAGCGCGCGTCATCGTCCAGCCAGGTGCCCGGCGTGATGATGCGGATGATGGCGCGGGGCAGGAGGCCCTTCACCTCGTCGGGCTTCGCGGTGGGCTCGGCGATGGCGGCGCTGAATCCCGCGGCGAGGAGCTTCGGCAGGTAGCCTTCCAGCGCGAAGTGGGGCACGCCGCACATGGGCGTTTCCGACTCCGTGCCGCGCCCGCGCACCGTGAGCGCGATCTCCAAGGCCGGCGCGGCCTTCACCGCGTCTTCGCCGATGACCTCGTAGAAGTCCCCCATCCGCGTGAGCAGGATCGCGTCGCCGGCTTCCGCCTTCAGCGCCGCCCACTGCTGCATCATCGGTGTGGACATGTCAATTCACCGCAAAGACGCGAAGGGCGCCAAGGAAGCTTTCTTCGCGCCCTTGGCGTCTTCGCGGTTCACATCTTTCCGCAGACGCGGGCGAGGGCTTCCACCAGCGGCTCGATGGCCTCTTCCTTCAGGGAGCAGAAGGCGAGGCGGAGGTAGCGGCCCTGCTGGCTCACGACGCCGACGCTCTCGTCCTTGATGAGGGCCTGGCGCACGGCTTCGGCGTCGAGCCCTTCGCGCAGCTCGATGAGGCAGAAGCAGCCGGCGTTGAAGGGGAAGACCTTCCAGTGGGGCGTGGGCGCGGAGAGGGCGGCCTTCAGCTTGCGGTAGCGGGCCTCCATGATCCGGCGCAGGCGCTCGAACTCCTCCGCGTGGCGGGGATCCAGCAGCTCCTCTTCCATGAGGTACTGGCTGAGGCCCACCGGGCTGCCGATGGTGGCGCGGACGAGGCTCATGGCCTTGTCCACGAGGATCGCCGCGGCGTCGGCCTTCACGCCGAAGGTGAGGAAGCCCACGCGGCCGCCGAAGAAGCTCAGTTCCTTTGTGACGCCGTCGCACTTGAGGGGGATGAGGTTCTCGGAGCGGCCCAGCAGCGAGTAGAAGAGGCTCTTGGGCGTGGCCGTGGGCTCGAAGACGAGGCCGTGGTAGGCGTCGTCGCAGTAGACGACGACGACGCGGTCCTTCGCGGCTTCGACGAGCGCATCAGCGATGGCCTCCAGCTCCGCGGGCGTCGGAGAATAGCCGCTGGGATTGCTTGGGAAGTTGAGGAGCGTGTGGATCTTGCCCTTCTGGGCCGCCAGCGCGGCGCGGAGGCCCTCCACGTTGAAGCCGCCCTCCGCGTTGTAGAAGGGGTAGGTGGCGCGTTCGCCCTCCAGGCGCATGTCGAAGATCTGCTCGTAGTTGTCCCAGTAGAGATCGGGGATGGTGAGCGTCTCGCCGGGGGCGAAGAAGAGGTCCGCCGCCATGCTGAGGGCGTTGCAGATGCCGGCCGTCACAGAGGGCAGGGCGAGGCCGGCCGCGCGGGCGTCCTCCGCCACGAGCTTGGCCTGCCAGGTCTTGCGGGCGCGCTCGCGGCCCTGGATGGGCGAGTAGAGGAAGGCGTCCTTCGGCGGCAGGCCCTTCAGCTTCTCCGCCAGGGGCGCGAGAGGGAGCGGATTCCCGGCGCCGTCCGTGATCTGGCCGATGGTGGCGTTGATGGCGCAGCCGCCCGCCTGTCCGGCCTGGAAGGGAATGCCTTTGGGGAAGAAGGCGCGGCGGCCCAGGGGGCTCAGAGCCTCCAGGATCCGGGGGGCCAACCCCTTCAGGCGTTCGTTGCGTTCGGCGGCTTCGGGATGGATGGGCATGGGAGTCCTGGAAGACCTCCAGCTTAACGAAGCCTTGTGGGGCGCCGGTCACAGGAAAAAGGATAAAACAAATTCATAAAATATGAGTTGACTAACATCAAATATGGATGACACTGAAACCCTGTGAGGTCCCATGTCCCTCCTTCCCCTGACCCAGAAAGCCAACGAAGCCCTCGTCTCCGCCCGGGACGCGGCTCAGAGCCATCAACATCCTGAACTGCTGCCTCTCCATCTGCTGGCCGCCTTGCTGGAGCCGGGCGCAGGCCTCCGGCCCTTGCTGGAAGGCGCGGGCGCGCAGCCCGAATCCGCTTCCGGCCTGCTGGCGGCGGTGGATGAGGCCCTGGCGAAACAACCCAAGGCCGTCGGGGGCGCCGAGCCCCAGGCCGGTCCGGCGCTGCGTCAGCTTCTGGAGACGGCCAGCGAGGCGGGCCGTTCGCTCGGCGACCGCTTCCTCGCCACGGACGCGCTGCTGCTGGGCCTCGCCTCGCAGAGCGGCGACACTAAGTCGCTGATGGGCCGCTACGGCCTGGACCGCAAGAAGCTGGAGGCGGCCGTCAAGCAGACCCGCGCCGGCGCGCGGGTGGAGGATGAGCGCGCGGAGGAGTCCTTCGCCTCGCTCCAGAAGTACGCCAAGGACTTCACGGCCCAGGCGGAGCAGGGGAAGCTCGATCCCGTCATCGGGCGCGACGACGAGATCCGCCGCGTGCTGCAGGTGCTCTCGCGCCGCACGAAGAACAATCCCGTGCTCATCGGCGAGCCCGGCGTCGGCAAGACCGCCATCGTGGAGGGCCTGGCCCAGCGCATCGTGAAGCGGGACGTGCCGGAGAGCCTCAAAGGAGTGCGGCTCATGGGCCTGGACATGGGCGCGCTCATCGCGGGCACCCAGTACCGGGGCCAGTTCGAGGAGCGCCTGAAGGGCGTGCTCACGGAGATCG
>DATJFC010000053.1:0-5457 GCA_035495995.1 Holophagaceae bacterium | reverse complement strand
GGGATGGTGCTCATGGTCATCAGCCGCGTGGCGGGCCTGGTGCTGCCCGCCAGCACCAAGTACCTCATCGACGAGGTGGTGGGGAAGCACAACGGCGCCATGCTCACGCCCCTCGCGCTGGGGGCCGGCCTGGCCACCCTCGTGCAGGCCCTGGCCAGCTACGCCAACGCCCAGGTGGTGAGCGTCGCGGCCCAGCGGGCCATCATGGAGATGCGCCAGCGGGTGCAGGAGCACGTCATGCGCCTGCCGGTGCGCTACTTCGACGCCACCAAGAGCGGCGTCGTCATCTCCCGGGTCATGAACGACGCGGAGGGCATCCGCAACCTGGTGGGCACGGGCCTCATCCAGCTGGTGGGCGGCGTCCTGACGGCGCTCTTCTCCCTGGGCGTGCTCTTCTGGCTCAACTGGAAGCTGACCCTGGCCTCCCTGATCTTCCTGGCGGCCTTCGGCGGGGCCATGGCCCTGGCCTTCAAGAAGCTGCGGCCCCTGTTCCGCCAGCGGAACGAGATCACCGCGGAGGTCACCGGCCGCCTGGCGGAGTCCGTGGGCGGCGTGCGGATCCTGAAGGTCTACGTGGCCGAGGACCGGGAGTCCCGGATCTTCGCGGAGGGCTCCGACCGCCTCTTCCGCAACATCGCCGGCACCATCACGGGCACCAGCGCCATCACGGCCTTCTCCACGGCCATCGTGGGGGCCGTGGGCGTGCTGATCATGATCGTGGGCGGCCGGGCCATCATCGCCGGCACCATGACCCTGGGCGGCCTCATCATGTACACCTTCTTCGTGGGCCTCATGGCCGCGCCGCTGGTGCAGATCGCCGCCATCGGCACCCAGGTGAGCGAGGCCTTCGCGGGCCTGGACCGCATCCGCGAGGTGCTGGACATGCCCACCGAGGACCAGGAGGACCTGTCCCGCGCGCCGCTTCCGGGCGTCGAGGGGCGGGTGGAGTTCGACGGGGTCCACTTCGAGTACGACGAGGGCGCGCCGGTCCTCCGCGGCGTCTCCTTCGACGCCCCGGCGGGATCCACCGTGGCCCTCGTGGGCTCCAGCGGGTCGGGGAAGAGCACGATCATCTCCCTCGTCATGGCCTTCAACCGGCCCCAGCGCGGGCAGGTGCGGGTGGACGGGCAGGATGTCCATTCGGTGCGCCTCCGCGAGTACCGGAGCAAGCTCGGCGTGGTGATGCAGGACAACTTCCTCTTCGACGGGTCTGTGGCGGACAACATCGGCTTCGCCAAGCCCGGCGCCGCCCGGGAAGAGATCGAGGCGGTGGCCCGCATCGCCCACGTGAACGAGTTCGTGGACCGCTT
This sequence comes from Holophagaceae bacterium, assembly GCA_035495995.1. GTDB lineage: Bacteria > Acidobacteriota > Holophagae > Holophagales > Holophagaceae > JAFDVN01. Next base: position 4,147 of record DATJFC010000053.1, on the reverse strand, counting down.
CGAGCAGGGCTACGACACCATCGTCGGCGAGCGGGGCGTGAAGCTCTCCGGCGGCCAACGGCAGCGCGTGGCCATCGCCCGGGCCATCCTCGCCGATCCGCGCATCCTCATCCTGGACGAGGCCACCTCCTCCCTCGACAGCGAGAGCGAGGCCTTGATCCGCGACGGCCTGCGGAAGCTCCGCGCGGGCCGCACCACCTTCGTCATCGCCCACCGGCTGAGCACCATCGAAAGCGCCGACCAGATCCTCGTGGTGGAGCAGGGGGAGATCGTCGAGCGCGGGACCCACGCGGAGCTTCTCGCGCGCGGCGGCCGCTACAAGCAGCTGCACGACCGCCAGCAGGGAGTCGAGCAGGACCAGTTCATCAACCCGGGAGAGGACTTCACGACGCCTTCAGCGGCGCAGTGAGGCGCGCTCAGTCCAGGGGGACGCGCTGGCCGTCCTTGAGGCCGCGGTAGGTTTTGCGGCCCTCCCAGATCCAGGCCTCGCCGCGGCCTTCCTTCAGGCCCGCGTCGATGGCGAAGACGCGGCCGCCGTGCAGCGCCTCGACGCTGTCCTCCGTCGTGTGGCCGATGACGATGGCCTGGACGCCGAAATAGCGGAGGAGCCCGTCCACTTCCGCATCCGTGACGTCACCTTGCTCACCCGGGACGAGGCCCCGGAACCAGAGCGGCCCCTGGTCGCCGAGGAGGAAGGCGGCGTCGCTTCCCGCGGCGGGGCGTTCGCCGAGGTGGGCGCGGAGCGTGGCGTTGATGGAGGCCACCGTGAACGTGCGGGCCGCCAGCTCCGGCGAGACGCCTCCATGCAGGAAGAGGAAGGGGCCGAGTTTCAGCAGGGCTGGCTTGGCCCTTAGCCAGCGGCCGAATTCAGCATCGGGGCCGAAGCGTTCGACGACGCCGGGCATGCCCTCCGGCGGATCCGTGTAGAGCGGGTTGGTGTAGCGCAGGTCGCCGGCGGCGACCATGTTCTCGTGATTGCCCAGGAGCATGTGGACGCGTCCGCCCGCCCGCTTCGCCTGGCTCTCCAGGCCGCGGATGAACCAGAGGGCCTGCGTCACCTGGTCGCCGCGGTCCACTACGTCCCCGGCGATGACGAGGTGGCCGCGGCCGAAGGCCCACCGCGACTTCCCATCCACCACGCGATGGGCCTTCAGGAGCGCGAGCAGATCATCGAAGTGGCCGTGGATGTCGCTGACGGCCAGGATCTTCTCCGGCGCGGGGAAGACGGCCGCGTCCGGCGCGAGGGGTTTCCCCGTGAGCCGGATCGGCGGCATTCCCGGCACTTCCAGGTTGAAGGGCGCGCGGGCTTCGCGCGTCTGCAGCTTGCCGTCTTCGAGGCTGAAGATCCGCGCCCGGGTCCCCTGCCACTGCACATAGGGGCCATCCTGGGCCGGCAGCAGGGCGCAGGCGAGCAGGAAGGCGAGAAGGCGGGACCGCATGTCCTCTACTTTCCCATGGAGCGGCGGCCGCGGACCCGTCTGGATACCATTCCACATCAGGGGGCGGCATGCGGAAGGTCGAGGTCAGCAAGGGCCTTCTGATCGGCCTCGCGGTCCTCACCGCCGCGGCCGTGCTGGGTCTCGTCTTCCTGCTGGGACGGGAGTCCGGCCGGCAGAAGACCATGCCGGATCCGGTTGCGATGGCGGTCTCACCGCGGAGCGGCGCGGCTATACCCCAGGCTTCGACGACGCCGATGCCTCTGGCCGCGCAGCCCTTCGCGCAACCGCAGCCAGGCGCGATCCCGGTTCCTCCGGCGGAACCGGTCACGGATGCCATGCGGACCGCCGTGGCGGCCTACTTCAACGCCATGGGCCACATCCAGGCTGGCGGGATGGCGGAGGGACCCGAGGGCGCGGCCCAGGGGATCGTGGGGTCGCTGATGAAGGGCGATTCGTCCGGCTTCGACCAGATGATCCAGCAGGCGGAATCGGCCCGCGCGAGCCTCGCGGCCATCACGCCGCCCCAGCCCTGCGCCGCCTACCACCGCGAAAGCCTCGAGACCCTGGACGAGGGGTTCTCGCTGATGCGCTCCCTGAAGACCGCCCTGGCCGCGCCGGACGGAGCCTCCCAGGTCTCCGCGCTCACGGCCCAGGCGAACGACCTGCGCGCGCGTTCAGAGGCGCTGCAGAGCGAGGAGCAGGCGTTGCGGCAGCGCTACGGCGTGCCGGCGAAGCCCTAAGAGGGCATGAGGGTGCCCACGCCCGGCTCCGGTCCACGGCAACCACTCGGACCGGCCGCGCGGATCTTGTTGGGGGGCGGCGTCGGAATGCCTTCTCTCGGCTAGAGTGTCCGTGGATCGGAGCGCCCATGGACGGCATCGACTGCGGGTGCAGGCTGGCCAGACATGAGAGCCGGCTGGTGGTCCTCACCGGAGGGCCGGGCGCGGGGAAGACCGCCGTCCTCGAAGTGGTGCGCCGGCACTTCTGCGAGCATGTGGTCGTGCTCCCCGAAGCCGCGTCCATCCTTTTCAAGGGAGGTTTCCCGCGGAAAGAAACTCCGGAGGGTCTGCGGGCGACGCAGCGCACCATCTTCCGCGTCCAGATCGAGTTGGAACGCCTGGCGCAGGAGGAGGGGAAGGCCGCGGTGGTGTTGTGCGACCGGGGCACGGTGGACGGGCTCGCCTATTGGCCGGGAGAGGCCAGCGTCTTCTGGGGCGAGCTCGGGACCTCCCGTGAAGAGCAGCTCAAGCGCTACGCGACGGTCATCCACCTCCGGACGCCGAGCGCGACTCACGGCTACAACCACGACAACCCTCAGCGCCAGGAATCCGCCCGGAGGGCCATGCACCTGGACCGGCGCATCGAGCAGGCGTGGGCCGGGCATCCGGATCACCATTTCGTGGGCAGCGAGACGGATTTCATCGTGAAGATCGAGAAGACCCTCGCGCTGATCCGCGCGCGCGTCCCGGAGTGCTGCCGGACCGCGCGGGAGGCGGAGAAGGCCGCGCCTGCTCAGCCCTGAGGGGCATCCGCGATGGCCGGCCTCGGGTCCCGGGCTTCGGTCCCGGGGCCTGGCGACCCTGATCGTGCCGTCGATGGAACGCCATGATCTGTCTACGGAGGTGGGGTTTGGGCGGGGCGATCAAGTGCGCCTCCTGAATGCCGGACGACGGCGCTTCAGGGGACTGCTACCGCCCGATGTTCCAGAGCGCGGCTGCGGCTGGGATCAGGCCGATTCCCGGGTCCGCCCGCTCCCGCCCACCAGGTCCAGAAAGGCTCGCGCGGCGTGGCTGAGAGGGCGCTTCTCCACGGAGACCAGCTGGATCTTCCGCTCGATCCGGAGCTCCTTCACCTTCAGCTCCTTCAAGGCGCCCTGGCGCACGTCCTGGTCCACGCACATGCGGGGGAGGAAGGCCACGCCCTGGCCCGCCTGGACCATGCGGCGGATGCTCTCCACCGTGGGCATCTCGATGTCCATGTTGAGCGGGACCTTGGCATCGTGGAACGCGCGGATCACGGCGTCGCGGTAGGGCGAGGCGACATTGTGGGCGATGAAGACCTCCATCTCCAGGTCCTTGATGGAGACGGAGCTGCGCCGGGCGAGGCGGTGCGAAGGCGGCACGACGAAGGAGAGGTGGTCCACATAGAGGGGCTGGGAGCGGAACCGCTCGTCCTGCATGCCGTAGCTGACCACGCCCAGATCCACGTCCCCCGCCAGCAGGTTGTCCGGGATCTCCCCGGAGCGGCTGCGCTGCACCACGACCTTCACCTTCGGGTAGGCCCGCCGGAATTCGCAGAGATGGGGCAGCAGGTAGAGCGTCATGCTTTCGTTGGCCCCGATGCAGAGGCGGCCGATGGACTTGTTCCGCGTCTCGGCGATCTGGTTCATGAGGCCGCGGTGCAGGTTCTCCTGCTGGCGCGCGCACTCGTAGACCAGCTTGCCGGTGTCCGTGAGCGCCAGGTCCCTTCCGCTGCGGTCGATGAGCGTCTCTCCCAGTTCCGCTTCCAGGCGCTGGATGGCCAGGGACACCGCGGGCTGGGTACGGAATAGCTTTTCGGCGGCGCGGGTGAAGCTCCGTTCGTTCACCACGACGAGGAAGACATTGAGCAGCGTCGAGTCCTGGGGCATAGGCGGAAGGCCCTCCTCTCATTACCAGGCTCGATTGGATCACTTGTAGTTATTCAAACTCAATTATTATTGAGTAGAT